>SKWP01000279.1 GCA_007128865.1 Paracoccaceae bacterium | reverse complement strand
GACTGGTCGGGCATCCAGTTTCGTCTTCTCAATCGCAGCAAGGGCCCGGCTGTGCAGGGGCCGCGTGTGCAGGCCGATCGGAGGAGGTATCTGGATGCGGTGCAGAGGGCTGTTCTTGGGCAGGAACGCCTGAACGTCATCGAGGGAGAGGTGACGGATCTACGGGTCATGAAGGGTCGGGTCTGTGGTGTCGTGCTTGCAGATGGCAGCGTGGTGCCTGGCGAAGCGGTTGTACTGACAACGGGTACGTTCCTGAGGGGCGTGATCCATGTCGGGACGAATCGCAGTGAGGGTGGCCGGTCGGGTGAGAAATCGGCGGTGCAGCTTGCCCTGAGACTTGAGGGGCTGGGTTTGCCGCTGGGGCGGCTCAAGACCGGGACGCCACCGAGGCTCGATGGCAGAACGATCGATTGGGAGGCACTGGAGAAGCAACCAGGTGACGAGGAACCGGTGTTTCTGTCGTTTCGGAGCAAGTCGGTATCCTGTGAACAGGTGTCATGTGCCATCACCCATACGAACGCGCGAACGCATGAGGTGGTGCGGAAGAACCTGGATCGTTCGGCGATGTATGGTGGGGGGATAGAGGGCGTCGGGCCTCGGTATTGCCCGTCGATCGAGGACAAGATCAGCCGATTTGCTGACAAGGAATCGCATCAGGTATTTCTTGAGCCTGAAGGCCTCGATGATGATACCGTCTATCCCAACGGTCTGTCCACTTCCTTGCCTGTGGATGTCCAGCAGGAATACCTGAGCACAATTCGTGGACTGGAGAATGTGGCGATTCGCCAACCGGGCTACGCCATCGAGTATGATTATATCGACCCTCGGTCGTTGACGCGCAGTCTTTCGGTGCGGGAATTGCCGGGGCTGTTTCTGGCCGGGCAAATCAACGGGACGACGGGTTACGAGGAGGCTGCAGCGCAGGGTGTCGTTGCGGGTATGAACGCGCTTAATCATGTGCTTGAACGGGAGGCGCTGGTTTTTTCGCGCTCCGATTGCTACATCGGCGTTCTTGTGGATGATCTTGTGTGCCGAGGAGTTTCTGAGCCCTACAGGATGTTTACTTCCCGTGCGGAGTTTCGCCTCTCCTTGCGGGCCGACAACGCGGATCAGCGCCTGACTCCAAAGGGGGTGGAGATGGGCTGCGTTTCGCGTGAACGTCGGGAAGCTTTTGATGCGAAACGGGTCAAGCTTGAGGGGGCGAGGATGATCCTGGGCGGGATGAAGGTTCCTTCGGGGCGTTTGCAGAAGCTTGGGTTGCTTGGGAGGGACGACGGCCAGAAGCGGGATGGGTTTGCCATTCTTGCAATTTCCGCAGGAAATGTTGGCACTCTGCTTGAGGCGATGCCGGAGGCGGGTGAGCTCGAGCCTTGGGTCCTGGCCCAGCTGGCGCGGGAATCGATTTATCGCCCCTACCTTGATCGTCAGAAAGATGCGGTGGACGCGATGAAGAGGGATGAGGCACTCAGGATCCCCCCGGGGTTTGACTTTGACGGATTGGCGAGCCTTTCGGCTGAACTCCGGGAGAAACTGTCGAGGTTGCGCCCTGGAAGTATGGCGGAGGCGATGAGAATTGAGGGCATGACCCCGGTAGCTGCGGCTGTGATCCTGGGCGGGCTGCGCCGAGGGGAGGCGCGGAAGGCTTCATGAAGGACGAGGAGTCGCAGATTGCTTCGGTGGGGGGCGATGTTTCACGTGAAACATTGGCAGAGCTGGCGCGGTTCGTGTCGCATCTCGACCTGTGGAACCGGCGTCTGAATCTTGTTTCGAAAGCTGATAGCAATGAGATATGGCATAGACACGTACAAGATTCCATTCAACTCTTCCGGTTCTTCCCGGTTGACGCAAGAAGGCATATGGATATCGGGAGCGGTGGCGGATTTCCTGGTGTCGTGCTGTCAATCTGTCTGAAGCATGAAGGTCGGCCAACGTTCACAAAGCTCGTGGAGGCAGATCGGCGAAAGGCGGAGTTTCTGCGCTCGGCGGTTCGGGCCTTTACGCTGGAGGCCGATGTCATTTCCCGTCGTGTCGAGAATTTGCCGGAGGATCGTGCCGATGTCATTACGGCACGTGCAGTGGCACCGCTGACAAAGCTGTTGACCTATTCTTTGGCGCAACTCGCCAGCAATGGCGTTGCGCTTTTTCTCAAGGGAAGGAGTTGGGCTGAGGAAGTTGCGGCCGCACGGCAAGCATTCTTGTTCGATCTCAACCCGCACGGGAGTTGGACTTCACCCGGTTCTGCAGTGCTGGAAATCAGGAATATCCGGCGTGCCTGAAGCGGATGGTAGTACTCTTGCGGAGGCCGATGTAACCAGCAGGTCCGGGCCCCGCATCGTTGCGATCGCCAATCAGAAGGGTGGGGTCGGAAAGACGACCACTGCGATAAATCTTGCCGCTGCGTTGGCGGAGCAGGGCCGCACCGTGCTCATTGCTGACCTTGATCCGCAAGGGAACGCATCCACCGGACTGGGCGTCCAGCCTTCGGAACGGAAGTGGACTATTTATGACGTATTGATGGGTCACCGAAGTCTGCATGATGCAATGATTCCAACTGCGGTCGAAGGTTTGTGGCTGATCCCGTCGAGTTCTGATCTCGCATCGATCGATCTGGAATTGTCGCGCCAACCGGACCGGAGCGGCCGGCTAAGGAAGGCCTTTAGCGAAAGCCTGTCCGCAGCGAGGAAATTTGACTTTGTTATCCTTGATTGTCCCCCGTCTCTTAATCTTCTGACGGTCAATGCCATGGTTGCTGCCGATTCGGTCCTTCTGCCGCTGCAAAGCGAATTCTTTGCCCTGGAAGGCCTTTCGCAACTGATGATGACGATCAGGCAAATACGCACGAAGGCAAACCCGGAACTGCGGATTGAGGGGGTATTGCTAACGATGCATGATGCCAGAAATAATCTGGCCCAACAGGTTGAGGCAGATGCTCGTGCGAATCTGGGAGATCTCGTGTTCCGCACCATCGTGCCACGAAATGTCCGGGTGAGCGAGGCACCCTCCTTTGGCGTGCCGGTACTTCGGTATGATACTCAATCAAGAGGGGCCCAAGCCTATCGTTCGCTGGCGAACGAAATCATGACGCGGCTCGGATACTCGGTGAAGGAGAACGGAAATTGACGGAACCAGGTGAACGCCGAGGCCTTGGTCGAGGGCTGGCAGCGCTAATGGGGGATTTGCGAGAGGCCGATTCGCAGGAGTCCAACGCGAAGGGCGGGCAGAGCCAACTTTTCGTCGCACTTGATAAACTTCACCCAAATCCCGAACAGCCAAGGCGCCGGTTTCCGCCGCATGAACTGGAAGAGCTTGCGGCTTCGATCAAATCCAAGGGAATTATCCAGCCACTTATCGTAAGACAGGAGCCGAGTGGTGGGGAAGGAGAATACCAGATCGTCGCAGGAGAACGGCGCTGGCGGGCCGCCCAGATTGCGCAGGTCCATCAAGTCCCTGTGTTGCTGCGAGAGTTGGATGATCAGGCTGTCCTTGAAATTGCGATCATTGAAAACGTTCAACGATCCGACCTGAATGTGCTGGAAGAGGCTGAAGCGTATCGGCAATTGTTGGACAAATTCGGACACACACAAGAGAGATTGTCTCAGGGCCTCGGAAAGAGCAGAAGTCACATTGCGAATATCCTGAGATTGCTTTCACTTCCTGAAGAGGTTCAGCAGTACCTGAGGGACGGCAGGTTGACCGCCGGACATGCGCGTGCTCTGATCACTGCGGCCGATCCGAGTGCACTTGCACAGTCGGTCCTGGCAGCTGGAATGTCGGTGCGTGACACCGAAAACCTTGCACGGAGGCAAAGACAGGCGCGTGTTTCGGATCGTGCGCCCGGCAAGGCCAAGGATGCAGATACGCTCACTCTCGAAAGCGATCTGTCCGCAACTCTCGGAATGCGGGTTTCCATTGAGCATGACGCGGAAAGCGGTGGCGGAAGCATGAGAATCAGATATCGGGACGTGATGCAGCTTGATGCACTCTGCCGCCAGCTTTCGGGCAGCCATAACCACGAATCCTGAATAGATGGGTGGAGCCAGCTTTTCTATTCAGGGCAAGAGATCAAGGATTACCCTGTTCAACAGGAGTCTGCCGTGTTCCGTGGTTCTGATGTTGTCACCGGAACGAACAATCAGGCCAAGCCGCTGCAACTGAAGGATCTGTACCTGATCTATGTCTCGACCCGCCAGTGCACGGTACCTTTGCAGACTTATGCCCTTCGTCAACCGCATTCCCATCATCAGGTATTCCGCGGCCCAATCTGCTAACGAGAGTTTCTTCATGGTTTGCGAAAAGGTTTTCCGGTTTCTGATTCCGTCAAGCCAGGATCCCGGCTGGCGGGTGTTTTCGACGACATATCTTGAGCCTTGGATCGTCATCCTCCCATGTGCGCCGGGTCCGACGGCTGCGTAATCGCCTGACTGCCAGTAAACGAGATTGTGGCGACTTTCTCGACCCGGGGCCGCCCAATTGGATACCTCATAGTTCGCAAGCCCGGCATCGCGGCAGAGTTGCCTGGTGACTTCAAGGAGGTCGAGTGATGCCTGTTCCTCCGGCAATCCGGGCAAATGCCCCTTTTCCAGCCGTTTCGCAAAGACGGTTTCGGGTTCAATGGTCAACTGGTAGAGCGACAGGTGTTCGACCTTGAGTGACAGAACCCTACGTAGCTCGGCTTCCCACGCCGATACAGATTGAAACTGACGGCCATAGATCAGGTCCGTGTTGACGTGCGGAAATGTAGCAATGGCCATGTCCACAGCACGCAAGGCGTCGAAAGCGCTGTGTGTGCGACCGAGCCTGCGAAGGTCGCCGTCATCCAAGGCCTGCACGCCAAGAGAAATGCGGTTCACACCAGCGCGCCGATATCCCTGAAACCGTGCCAGGTCGGACGAGCCAGGATTGGCTTCCAGTGTCACCTCCAGTTCCGGAGCAGTACTCCAGCAAGCCATCACCGTATCCAGGATGCCTTCGACCAGTGCTACAGGCATCAGGCTTGGAGTCCCGCCTCCGATAAAGATGCTGTCCAATGTCCGGCCAGGAAGAACCTCGGCAAAGTGTTTGATTTGTTGGGTATATGCGTCTACCCAGTTGGCGGGATCCCATGCTTCAGCGACGTGCGAATTGAAGTCACAGTAGGGGCATTTGGTTGTACAGAATGGCCAGTGAATGTAGATTCCAAAGCCGCCGACCGTGGTGACGGATGCATCAACTGCGGATGCCACGCCCAGCTGTTTCACGTGAAACAAACCCTCTTCAGCCGCTCAAAAGCAGCAAAGCGATGGCTGATACGATTTTTCACAACACCATCAAGTTCACCGAAGGTTTTATCCATTCCCGCCGGAAGGAAAATCGGATCATACCCATGGCCGCGAAGCCCGCGCATTGGCCAGACAATCTGCCCCTCACACAGGCCGTGAAACGTCGTCTCGAACCCGTCTGGCCAGACGATTGCCAACACACAGTGAAACCTCGCAAGCCACGGGCGCTCCTTTCCCGAAAGCAACAATTCGCCATGGACCCGATGCATAGCCTTCCCGAAGTCACGGCCCGAACTGAACTCGGCCCAGTCCGCACTGTGAACCCCGGGCTTACCGCCCAACGCGTCGATCTCAAGCCCGGAGTCATCGGCCATCGCGGGCAGCCCGCTTTTGCTCATGGCATACCGCGCCTTGATCAACGCATTTCCCTCAAAGCTGTCTTCCGTCTCTTCAGGAACCGCAAGGCCCAATTCACCGGCGCCGACACACTCAACCTGAAAAGGTGCCAACAACTCGCCAATCTCTGAGAGCTTGCCAGCGTTGTGGGTGGCGAGAACAAGTCTGGTACCGCTCAAGTGCCGCATGCATGCCTCTGAAGCTCAACGATCTGGCTGATGCCATCTTCCGCCAGCACGAGAAGCCGCTGAAGCTGTTCCTTGCTGAAGACACTGCCCTCCGCAGACATCTGGATTTCCACGAGCGCACCACGACCCGTCATGATGAAATTCCCATCCACGCACGCCTCGGAGTCCTCCTGGTAATCGAGATCAAGGATTTCCACGCCGCCAAACATCCCGCAACTGACAGCGGCAACATGATCGCTGATTGGGTCGGATGACAGCAAGCCCGACTCAAGAAGCTTTCGAGTCGCCAGCCGAAGCGCCACCCAACCGCCAGTGATTGCTGCACACCGTGTGCCGCCATCGGCCTGCAACACATCGCAATCGATGATGATCTGACGCTCACCCAATGCCGAGCGATCCACCGCAGCACGCAGCGATCTCCCTATAAGTCTTTGAATTTCCACTGTTCTTCCACCCTGCCGGCCGGCCACGGCCTCACGCCGGTTTCGCGTATTCGTCGCACGCGGCAACATGCCGTATTCAGCTGTCACCCAGCCGAGCCCGGTGTTGCGCAGAAATGGTGGTGTACGCTCTTCAAGGCTCGCACTGCACAGAATCTCCGTTCCGCCCATGCGAATGAGGCAGGAGCCTTCCGCATGGCGCAGCACGCCCGGCTCGATCGTTACCGGACGAAGCGCATTGGCTTTCCTGCCTGAGGGACGCATGGCATTTCCTTTCCTGTCAGTGGCTCACATAATGTTGGACCAGCGACAGGCGCAACCCTCATTGACCGCACCGCCAAGCTGCGGCACATCCCCTAGTCATCGCAGGAGGTAGCGATGAGCATCAACGGACCCACACTACTGACCGAACTGAACGAGAGATCGCGCGAGGTCTTCCGGCGCGTGGTCGAATCCTACCTGGGCACGGGAGAACCCGTCGGATCCCGCACCCTGTCGCGGCATCTCACCGAACGTGTCTCGCCAGCCACAATCCGTAACGTGATGCAGGATCTCGAATACCTCGGCCTCCTTGACTCCCCGCATGTATCCGCGGGGCGCATACCAACCAATCTCGGGTTGCGCCTGTTCGTCGACGGCCTGCTCGAAGTTGCTCCGGTCGGTGACCAGGATCGCGAAAGACTGGATGCAACCCTCGGCGGCAACGAACAGGATGTTGCAACCCTTCTCGATCGGGTCGGTTCGGCGCTGTCCAACATCACCCATGGGGCGAGCCTGGTCCTGTCACCAAAGCATGAAGCGCCGATCCGGCATATCGAATTCGTGTCACTGGCAGCCGATCGCGCTCTGGTCGTGCTGGTCTTCGCCGACGGGCATGTGGAAAACCGCATTTTCACGCCACCACCAGGACAGACACCGTCATCGATGCGCGAGGCGGCCAACTTCCTCAATGCCATCGTCGAGGGCCGAACCATATCGGATATCCGTCAGCGCGTTCGTAGCGAAATCGACACCCGGCGCCAGGAGATCGATCTGCTCGCCCGAGAGCTGGTCCAGAGCGGACTGGCTGTCTGGCAGAACGAGGGCGAGGCCCAGGAACGCCTGATCGTCCGCGGGCGGGCAAACCTGCTGGCCGATGCCGCCCGAAGCGAAGAGCTGGACAGGATCCGCATCCTGTTCGACGATCTCGAACGAAAGCGCGACATCGCCGAGTTCCTGCAGCTTGCCGAAGAGGGCGAGGGCGTCCGCATCTTCATCGGTGCCGAGAACAAGCTTTTTTCGCTAACCGGTTCCTCTCTGGTGGTCTCTCCCTATATGAATGCCGACCGCAAGGTGATCGGGGCGGTCGGGGTGATAGGCCCCACGCGGCTGAACTACGGGCGCATCGTCCCGATCGTGGATTATACCGCGCAGCTGGTCGGCAGGATGCTGTCCGATCGTGGTGCGATCTGATGACCGAGAGGAAAACCATGGCCGAAGCCAAGAAGCGTGTCGACTACACTGACAGTACCGGGCAGACCGACGCCCCCCGATCCCCGGATGAAACCGCCGGCACCGACGGTCTGGCCGAAGAAGGGGCCGGCTATACCCCGGAATTTGACCCCGAGGTCAGGATTGCCGAGCTTGAGGCTGAATGTCTGGCCCTGCGCGACCGGCTGATGCGCACCCTTGCCGAGGCTGAAAACACCCGGAAGCGGGCTGAAAAGGACCGCCGCGAAGGGATGCTCTATGGAAGTGCCCGCCTCGCCCGCGATATCCTTCCGGTCCATGACGGCATGAGCCGCGCGCTGTCCAGTGCAAACGCAGAGACGCGTGCCGCAGCCGCCGGCCTTGTGGAGGGTGTGGAGCTTACCCTGCGCGAGTTTCTCAATATCCTTCAACGCCACGGGGTCGAGCGAATCGCCCCTGCCATCGGCGATGCCTTCGACCCCCACCTGCACGAGGCGATGTTCGAAGCCCCGGTACCCGATACCAGGCCCGGACAGATCATTCAGGTGATGGCCGAAGGCTTTCGCCTCCACGATCAACTCCTGCGCCCCGCCCAGGTCGGAGTAAGTTCGGCTGCGCCTGTCTAGCCTGCGCGGCCGAAGAGACCGGCCAAGGCACGCCCGACAACGGCCGAAACCCGCGGCGCCGGCATGGATCTGAACGGCAACGGCCGGCACAGATCCATTGCTGCCAGGCCGACGCGGGCGGTCAACGCACCGTTGACCACGCCTTCGCCGAATCGCCGCGAAAGGCGCGAAAGCAATCCGCCACCGGCAACCGAACCCAATGCGTCGTCTCCGACAGCCAGCGCCCCGGTTGCGGCCAGATGCGCCAGGACGGCTCGTGTCAGCCGCCACCCCCCGATCGTGCCGGATCGCCCCCCGTAGATCGCCGCAATCCTGCGGATCATGCGCAGATTGGCCACCAGTGCGACAACCACATCGGCAAAGGCGAGCGGCACCAGCGCAGTAACCGCGGCCACCTGCCGCGCCGCCTGTTCCACCACCGCCACTGCCTCTGCATCCGGCGCCGACAGCAACAGACGCTCGGCTTCTTCCACAAGCGCCGGCGCATCCAGGATCTCGTCCTGTCGTCGTTTCAGGGTCTCCAGCGCGGCCCCGGACCCCGCGAGGCCTGCGAAATGCCCGGCCAATGCGGAAACCACCCGGCGTGCCGCCACGATGTCGCCGGCCAACAGCGCCGATTCCGCCTCGCTTCGCAGGGCATCGACCCGGCGCAGCCGCCAGATCGCGGCAAGTTCACGCAATGCTACCACGGCCAGCCCGGTCAGCGCCAAACCGAGCAGAACCAGGGCCAGAATGCCCAGCGCCGAGTTCCGCACCAGCAATTGTGCCAGGAAATCACCGATCCACAGCCCCACGGCCAGAAGCAGGAATCCCCCGCCAGCGGCAATGACAAGCCGCCCGGCGCCGCTGCGCGGCGCCCCGGCCAGTCGGGCAGCGCCGCGCAGCGCCAATCCGCCACCCGCATGTAGGCCGACATCCGATTCCGGCACCGGCGGCGCCGACGCCGGATTTGCCCGCTGTTCGGGCGCGGTACCTTCCAGGTCGATCACCACGGGTTTTGGTCGGCGGGTCATCGCAAACGGTCCCCGAACAGGAATTCGGCCGCCCGGTCCAGCCGGATATGCGGCGGGCCTTCGCCCGGCCTTGGTGAAAATCCGGGCGGAACGAATTCCATGGCGCCGTAATCGCCGGCCAGCCATTCGCCGCTACCCGCAGCGGAAAGCAGCTCCATCGGGTTTTCGGGCAGATCACCGGCCCAGAAGGCCGCTTCGCGCCGGGTCTTCAGTCTTACGCCCCTTACACATTCCAGCCTGCGGCCATTGTGGTCGCGGGTTTCCTCGATCGTCGTACGCCAGGCCGAAAGGGCCATCGCTTCGGTCGCCGCACCGGCAAAGGCAGCGCGGTCGCGGGCTTCGCGCAACATTGCCTCCATGATCGCCGTCAGTCGCCCATGCTGGCTATGGTGCAGCCGGTCTGCCTTTGTTGCCGCAAACAGGATACGCTCGACCCTGCGGCCAGCCAGAAGCCGCATCAGCCAGCCATTGCGCCCCGGCCGGAACGCTGCCAGCACCTCGGCCAGCACCCTTCGCATGTCGGCCACCGCAGCGGGGCCCGAGTGGATGGCGCCCAGCGCATCCACCAGCACGACCTGACGGTCGATGCGGGTGAAATGCTCGCGAAAGAACGGGCGCACGACCTCGCGCTTGTAGCCCTCGTACCGACGTTCCATCTCGCGCCAGAGACTGCCGCGCCGCACGGCAGCAGCCGGCGCATGAAGCGGCGCAAAGGTGACGACCGGTGCGCCCGCCAGGTCACCGGGAAGCAGAAAACGCCCCGGCGTGCAGTCCGAAAAACCCGCCCGTCGGGCCGATTGAAGCGCGGCGGCGAAAGCGTCGGCCAGTTCCCGCGCCAGGGTTTCGTCATGCGGTCCGGCCGCATCCACTGCGGCCGCCTTCGCCAGAAACGCATCCGCACCCGGCCGGCCGGCCATGCGTTTCAGGCTTTCCGCCGCCCATGTGGCAAAGTCGCTGTCCAGCAGCGCCAGATCGAGAAGCCATTCACCGGGATAGTCCACGATATCGAGATGTACCCGCCGCGGGCCCGACATCGAACCCAGCAGACCGCCGGGCTGCACCCGGAACGAAAGCCGGAGTTCGGATATCGAACGCGTGCTTTCCGGCCAGTGCGGTTCGGGGCCGGTGAGGGCGGCCATGTGCGTTTCAAAGTCGAAACGCGGTAGCGTCAGGTCCGGCTGCGGGTGCAGCCAGGCGACACGGATCGCCCCCTCGGCTGCGGCCCGCAGCTGCGGCATCCGGCCACGGTCCAGCAGGTTTGCCACCAGCCCGGTAATGAACACGGTCTTGCCGGAACGTGCGAGGCCGGTCACGCCAAGCCGGATCACCGGCTCGAACAGGCTTTCCGAAACCGTCGCGGCAGCAGATTCCATGCTGCGAAGCAGGCTGTCTGCGAGGCTGTCCAGACGCACCACGCGCCCCCCTGTGCCAAGGACCGACCCTACATAGGCGCTGCGCTGCTGCAATGACAGGGGCATGGTTGCGGCAGCGCGCGGGCCTGTCCGGGGTTGTCTTCCCGGATTGGCGCGTTCATCTGATTGCCCATGACCGAGGAAGTGCTTGCCTGTCTGTTCCGCGACTGGTCGCCGGTCATCGGCGATCCGCATCTCGTCGGCTGGCTGACCGTCGTGCTGTATGCGGTGACATCGGCGATGGCCGTCATGGTCCTGCGCCGCGGGCCGGTTTTTATTCGGCCGGTGCGCTGGTTCTGGGGCCTGATTGCGTTCGGCATGGCCTTCCTTGCCGTCAACAAGCAGCTGGACCTGCAAAGCGCGCTCACTGCTGCGGGCCGCTGTCTGGCGGTGGCTCAGGGGTGGTATGATGACCGGCGCGGTGTGCAGTTGGGCTTTATCATCGGTCTGCTGCTGGCAGCGGCCGCACTGCTTGTGGCAGCGCTTGCCGTGCTGCGCCGTGATCTGGGGCGCAATGCCGTCGCGGCCTTTGGTCTCGCCTTTGTCTGCGGTTTCGTACTGGTGCGGGCGGTCGGCTTTCACGGCTTCGACGCCGTGATCAACAGCACCCTTCAGGGGCTGCGTGTGAACTGGCTGCTGGAATGGACCGGCCCGCTGCTGATCTGTCTCAATGCTGCCGTATTGCTTGCCGCCGCCCGGCGCCAGGGCCGGGCGGTTGATCGCTGAGCACCCGCCCTGTCGCCGCAGGCATCAGGCGTGAATTGCCCCGTCGCCGCAGGCAAGCGCAGCCTCGCGCACCGCTTCCGAGAAGGTCGGGTGTGCATGACAGGTCAGCGCGAGATCCTCTGCTGCCGCGCCGAACTGCATCGCAACGCAGATTTCGTGAATCAGATCGCCTGCCATCGGCCCGATGATATGGGCACCCAGGATGCGGTCGGTTACGCGGTCGGCCAGCAGCTTGACGAATCCGTCGCCCTGAAAGACCGCCTTGGCGCGGCCGTTGGCCATGAAGCTGACCTTGCCGACCTTGTAAGCGCGCCCGGCGTCCTTCAGGCTTTCCTCGGTCTGCCCGACAGAGGCCACTTCGGGGGTGGTGTAGATCACGCCCGGAACGAGGTTGTAATCCACCTGCGCCGTGTGTCCGGCCAGAATGTCGGCCAGGGCATGGCCGTCATCCATCGCCTTATGGGCCAGCATCGGCCCCTCGATGGCGTCGCCGATGGCGTGGATACCCTCGATGCTGGTGCGAAACCGCGCATCCGTGGCAATCTGGCCGCGCCCGGTCATCTTCACGCCCAGCGCTTCCAGCCCTAGCCCGTCGACGAACGGCCGCCGCCCGGTGGCCAGCAACACCACATCGGTGTCCAGCGTGTGTTCGCTGTCGTCCTTGCGCAGCCGGTAGGTGACCTTGGCCTTGGTCTTGAGCGCCTCGGCCTTCTGCACCGCGGCGCCGGTGATGATCTCCATTCCCTGCTTCTTCAGCATCCGCTGGAATGTCTTGGCGACCTCGCCATCGCTGCCGGGGATCAGCCGGTCGAGGTATTCCACCACGGTAACCTGCGTGCCGAGCCGGGCATAGACGGACCCCATCTCGAGCCCGATCACGCCACCGCCGATCACCACCATCCGCTTGGGTATCCTGCCAAGGCTCAGTGCGCCGGTCGAGGTGACGATGGTCTTTTCGTCCACCTCCACCCCGGCAAGCGGGCTTGGCTCCGATCCGCTGGCGATGACGATGTGTCTGGCCGTGTGGGTGTCATCGGCCACCCTGACCTGTCCCGGCGCCGGGATCGTGGCCCAGCCTTTCAGCCAGGTTATCTTGTTCTTCTTGAACAGGAATTCGACACCCCTGGTGTTCTGGCCGACAACATCGGCCTTGTAGGCCTGCATCGCCTTCCAGTCGACCTTCGGCCGGGATACAGCCAGCCCCATTGCCGCGAAATTATGCTCGGCCTCGTGCAGCATGTGGGTGGCGTGCAGCAGTGCCTTTGACGGGATGCAGCCGACGTTCAGGCAGGTGCCGCCCAGAGTCTCGCGCCCTTCGGCCACGGCGACCCTGAGGCCCAGCTGTGCGGCGCGGATGGCGCAGACATAGCCGCCAGGGCCGGCGCCGATAACGATCAGGTCATATGTGGCCATGAGACTGTCCTTTCATGTGACCGGGGAGGGGGGCTGTCTGCCCCCCGCCGCGCGTTCCGCGCGGCCCCCCCGAGGATATTTTCGCAAGGATGAAACACCGGCGTCAGACCAGGGCCGCGATCAGCATCGCGACGGTGGCAAGAAACCCCGCGGCCCAGATCACGCTGCGCCAGGGAACCCAGCCGAAGGCATAGGCGGGGATGTAGAGCACGCGCGCCGCCAGATAGACCCAGGCGCAGCCGGCGGTAAAGGGGGTGGACTGGCCGGCAAGGGAAACGACCAGAACGGCAGGGGTGAAGAGGATGAGCGCCTCGAAATGGTTCTGCAGCGCCCGCTGCAACCGCCCGGCAGCGCCGGTCAGCGGACGGTGCTCGTCGCGCGGCCCGGCGGCATAGCGCGGCCCGACCTGCAGGTTTGCGGCGACCGAGAACAGGCCGTACTGCACCACCTGCAGCAGCGCGGCGAGAGTGAGGGCGGTGAGTTCGGGGGTCATGGCCGATACAGCGAGAACACGCCGCCCTCGTAGAGATACCACGCGGAGGCCCGCGCCTCGTTGGTGACGAACGGGTAGAGCACGCGCCGCCGCATCGGATCGCCCTGCCCGTCGCAGGTGATCCGGTGCACGAAAAGCCGCTCGCTCGACAGGGTCATGCCCTCGGCGAGGGGGCGGAACAACTCGAATTCCGGATTGGCGAAGAAGGCGTCGTTGGAATAGGCGGTATAGGTCGCGGACAGACCGGCGAAG
>SKWP01000452.1 GCA_007128865.1 Paracoccaceae bacterium | reverse complement strand
GCCGGCCGGCTGCCGGGCGTTTCCAACGCCACCGTCAGCGTGCGCGAATGGCAGGGCGAGGTGATCTTCCTGCACGAGGTCCGCCGCGGCACCGCCGACCGGTCCTACGGGGTGCAGGTGGCGCGGCTGGCCGGGCTGCCCGAAACGGTGGTGGAACGCGCCCGCGTGGTGCTGGACGAGCTTGAACGCGGCGAACGCGAGGGCGGCGGGCGGGCGGCAGCGCTGGCCGACGACCTGCCGCTGTTCTCGGCGGCCCCGGCCCGACCGGCGCCACCGCCCCGCCCGCCGGTGGCGGCCCCTTCGACCGTAGAAACCCGGCTGGCGGGAATCCTGCCCGACGAGCTGTCACCGAAGGCGGCGCTGGAACTGGTCTATGAACTGCGGGCGTTACTGGCTTCGGACACGCCGGATGGCGACTGATGGCGCCCCTCGCGTGGCAGGCGGTCGCGGGCACTACCGCGCCACATGTCGCAACAGGCGTAACCCGGCGTTGCCGAGAAGGTTCCAGACCAGCCCCGCGAGCGCGGCCAGCATTCCTGCCAGACCGGCCAGCGCCTGCCAAAGTTCATCCGACCAGCGCAGGGTGGCGCGCAGGAAACGCGATTTTCCAAGTACCTCGAACGCACCCATGCTTCGGGCGCCGATGGCTTCCGTAGCATTCGCAAGGCGGCGTGCCTCGACGCCGGAATCGGCGTGCGACAGCAGATAAAGCGAGCGGCGGGCGCCGAGTGCCTGGTGTATCCGTCCGGCATCCGAGGCCAGATCGAGCGCAGGTTGCAGCACCGCGGGCCGGGCCAGCGCCCCAAGATCATCCGCAGACCGCACCGTGGGAAGGCGGGCCCAATCGACCCCTTCGCGCGCCGCGCGCCGCAACGGCGTTGTCAGCCCCTCCGAAAGGCGGCCCATGCGCCAGGCTGTCTTGCCCATGCCGGCGCCCGCCTTGACCATGGCACTATTGCCGCCGGTAGGGGCGACAAGCGCCACGGCTGCGAGCCCCACGACGGACAGCACAAGGTCGATCTCGTCAACCTCGCGGCCAAGCGCATAGTTCCCGCCCTCGCGGATCACCCCCGCGATATCGCCGATGGGCGTAAGGTCGACCGGGGCGCGGCAAATCAGAATGGCCGAGAAATCGCACTCCTCCGGATCCCACATGCAGGCGAAGCAGGCCGCCGATGTCGCCAGCAACCCGGTATCCTGCGCGTGCAGCGTGGCGCGGCGGGCTGCAAGCGGTTCGGGAAAGGCGTGGCCGCGCCCTGCCGCGACCTTTTCCACCGCCTCGATCGCGATCCAGTTGCGCGGTTCCGCGTCGAGCAGGCCGGCAAGCCGCGCGTCAAGTGCCGCGGGCGTCGCATGGCGCGCAAGCGCGCGGTCAATGGATGCAGCCACTCTGTCTTGGGCGCGTTCGGCCAGCAGCACGCCGGGCCAGCCGGTGGCGATCTTCCACCCGATCGAGAGTGTGAGGCCGAGAGAGGCCAGCAGCAGGACCGTCAGAACCGCCCGAGCCGCCCGGCGCATGCTATCCGTGCGCGGGGCGCGAGCGGACCATGCCGACGATATCGAGGCAGTCGGCCAGAATCGGCCGGGCGATGGCGTCGGCACGCTCGGCCCCCGCGCCCAGAATGCGGTCAATCTCGGCCACATCGGCCATCAGCCGGGTCATCTCGGCGCTGATCGGGCGCAGCTTTTCCACCGCCAGATCGGCCAGCGCCGGCTTGAAGACGCCAAAGCCCTTGCCGCCGAATTCTGCAATCACCGCCGCCGGCGTCCTGTCGGCCAGCGCGGCATAGATATTCACCAGATTGCGCGCCTCGGGCCGGCCGTCCAGCCCCTCGACAGTTTCGGGCAACGGCTCCGGGTCGGTCCGGGCCTTGCGGAATTTCTGGGCGATGGCGTCGGCATCGTCGGTCAGGTTGATGCGGCTCATGTCCGACGGGTCGGACTTGGACATCTTCCTGGTGCCGTCGCGCAGGCTCATCACCCGTGTCGCCGCCCCTTCGATCACCGGCTCCACCACGGGAAAGAAATCCACCCCGAAATCGTTGTTGAACTTGATCGCGATGTCGCGGGTCAGTTCCAGATGCTGTTTCTGGTCCTCGCCCACCGGGACATGGGTGGCATGATAGGCCAGAATGTCGGCCGCCATAAGGTTGGGATAGGCGAACAGCCCGACCGAGGCCTCTTCGGCATTCTTGCCGGCCTTGTCCTTGAACTGCGTCATCCGCCGCAGCCAGCCCATCCGCGCCACACAGTTGAAGATCCAGGCAAGTTCGGCATGGGCTGCGACCTGGCTCTGGTTGAACAGGATCGACCGCGCCGGGTCGATGCCGCTGGCGATGAAGCCGGCAGCCGCCTCGCGGGTTGCGTGACGCAGTTTTTCGGGATCCTGCCACACGGTGATGGCGTGCAGGTCGACCAGGCAATAGACCGTCTCGATCCCCTCGTCCTGCTTTTCGACGAAACGCTTGAGCGCGCCGAGATAATTGCCGAGCGTCAGCCCGCCCGAAGGCTGGATGCCCGAGAATATCCGCTGGCGGAAACGCGCCGTGGCGGGGGCGGTGCTGGCCGTGGCGCTTTCGTTCATTGCGGGGCTCCGTCTGGAAATACCGGTGGCGAGGGATTATCCCCGGTGACAGGGGGCGTCAACCAAACCCGCACAGGGGGCCGGAATGCCGATGGAACCGAACCGACAGACCGCGTTGAACCCCCTGCCCTGGGCAGTATGGGTGCTTGTGCTGCCGCTTCTGGCGGTCGAGGCAGTCCTGCAGGCCGGCGCGCTGGGGCTGGCCGGCGGCGAGGCCGGGGCCGGCTGGCGCATTCTTGCGGTGCAGCGGCTGGGCCTTTCGGGGGCGCATCTGCTGCATCTGGCCGAAACCGGCAGGCTGTGGGGGCCGGAATTGCTGCGGTTGCCGGGCTTTCTGCTGGTGCATGCGGGCGGGCTGCTGGCGGTGCTGGCGGCGGTCCTGATCCTGGCGCTTGGCAAGGCGGTGGGCGAGGTTCTGTCGGGGCCGGCGCTGCTGGTGCTGGTCCTGACGGGCGCCTGGGCCGGTGCGTTGGTGTGGATCTTGGTGCTGGCGTCGCCATACTGGATGGTCGGGGCCTATCCGGCCGTCTTTGCGCTGTTGGGGGCGTTCTGCTGGCTGTTGTGGCGCCGGCGGCTGTCGGCGGTGGCCAACCGGCGCCGGTTCGCGGCGCTCATCGTGCTGTTGCTGGTGCTGCGCCTGGGGGTCGGCCTGTGGATCGGCGGCGGGCACGACTGGCTGGCCGACATTGCCGCCTTTGCGGCAGGTTTCGGGCTGTGCCCGCTGATGGTGCCGGGCGGGACTGCGGCATTGCTCGAACGGCTGCGGCGGCGCTGAGGCGTCAGCCGCCGCGCGCCGCGTCCATCAGCCGGCGCATCTCGCGCACTGCCGGGTCAAGCCCGATGAACACCGCCTCCGATACCAGAAAATGCCCGATGTTGAGCTCCCGCACCTCGGCCATGGCGGCAAAGGGCGCGACGGTGTCGAAGCTGATGCCATGGCCGCAGTGCACCTCGATCCCGGCGCCATGGGCATCGCGGACAGCGCGGCGCAGTTCGGCCAGTTCGGCCTCGGCCGCTTCGGCCCGGCCCTCGGCGACTAGGTCGCAGTAATGACCGGTGTGGAATTCCACCACCGGGGCGCCGACGCGCAGCGCTGCCTCGATCTGGCGCAGGTCGTGACCGATGAACAGCGAAACCCGGCAGCCGGCATCGCGCAGCGGCGCGACAAAGCCGGCCAGCCTGCTGGTATCCCCGGCCACGTCGAGCCCGCCTTCGGTTGTCCGCTCCTCGCGTCGTTCGG
>SKWP01000082.1 GCA_007128865.1 Paracoccaceae bacterium | reverse complement strand
GGTGACAAACACATAATCCGCCCCGCGTCCGCCGGTCAGCGCCAGCACCCGGGCGCGGGCCTCGGGGTCGTCGGCCAGTACCGTGTCGGTGGCGCCGAATTCGCGCGCGGCCTCCAGTTTGTCGGCGGCGATATCCATGGCGATGATCCGCCGGGCGCCTGCGATGCGCGCGCCCTGCACGGTGTTCAGCCCCACGCCGCCGGCGCCGATCACCAGCGCGGTGGATCCCGCGCGCATCGCGGCGGTGTTCAGCACCGCCCCCGCCCCGGTGATCACCCCGCAGGCCAGCAGCGCCGCCCTGTCGAGCCCGATATCGGCGGGCACCGGGCAGAGCTGGCTTTCATGCACCACCACCCGTTCGGCAAAGGCCGCGGTGGCCAGCCCCTGGCCGACAGAGGTGCCGTCCAGCCGGCGCAGGGGCGTGTCGCGGGCGTCGCGCGGGGCTTCGCAGGCGGTTGGCGCCCCGCTCGCACAGCAGGCGCATTGCCCGCAGGCCCGGATCAGCGTCACCACCACCGCGTCGTCCGGTGCCAGCCCCGTCACCCCCGGACCGGTGCGCAGCACATGCCCCGCGGCCTCGTGGCCATAGACCGCGGGCAGGTAGCCGCCCCATGCGCCCTGGGCATAATGGATGTCGGAATGGCAGATCGCGCAGGCGGCAAGCCTGACCTCGACCTCGCCGGCGCGGGGCGCGCGCAGCATGACCTCCTCGACCTGCAGGGGCGCGCCGAAGGCATGGCAGACAGCCGCCCTGATCCTGGTTTCTTCCATGCGCCATGCCTTTCGTGCAGCCCGGTGCAGGGGCGGTTCGGTTCAGCCACGCATCCGCGTGCCCTCGGGGTCGAAGGGTGGGGCATGCGCGATGCGCGCCGGGCGCCGTTGGCCCAGGATCTCGACGGCGAACAGCCCGTCCTCGTCGCGTTCGGCCAGCGCGGCGGGGATATACCCCTGCGCCATCGACAGCCCGACACCATGGGCATAGCCGCCCGATGTGACCCAGCCCACCACCCGCCAGTCGCCATCGCGGGCCGGCACCGGCACCGGCAGCGCGTTGCCCGCCGCATCAAAGCGCACCGGTCCGTGGCCGTGGGGGGCGGCGACGGTGCCGAAATCCTGCTCGACCCGCGCCCAGATCGGTTCGTCGGCGATCGCATCGGCGTCGGCCGCATCCACCACCAGCGACACCCGGCGCAGCCTCGGCCCGGCCTTCAGTTCCGCCCGCGCGGCATCCCGGCCGATGAAATCGCCCTTGTCGAGCTTCACGAACCGCTCCATCCCGGCCTCGAAGGGGCCGTAGATCGGGCGCAGTTCGGCAAACCAGGTCGGAAAGTTCTTTTCCAGCCGCATCGACAGCAGCGCGCGCATGCCGAAATCGCGGATGCCGTGCCCGGCGCCGGCCGTCTTGATCGCGTCATAGACCTTGCGCTGCCACACCGGCTTCATCCAGATCTCGTAACCCAGATCGCCGGTATAGGTGATGCGGTTGATCATGCAGGGCGCGCCGGCGACGTCGATCTCGCGGAAGTCCATGAACCGGAAGGCGCTGGCCGAGACATCGGCATCCACCAGCGCCGCCAACACGTCGCGCGCCTTCGGCCCGGCAATCGACAGCCCGACCAGATCGGTCTCGATACAGCGCAGGCGCACCGAACCGTCGGCGGGCAGATGCGCCTGAAACCAGCGCATGTGATACCGCGTCGCCGCCAGCGAGCCCCATATCATGTACCGTTCCGGCCCGGCCCCGGCGATGGTGAAATCCCCGATCAGCTTGCCGGCGTGGTTCAGCATCGGGGTGAGCACGATACGCCCCGGACGCGGCATGCGGTTGGTCATCAGCCGGTCAAGCCAGGCCCCGGCCCCCGGCCCCGAAACCTCGTACTTGGCGAAGTTGGAAACCTCGGTCACGCCGACCGCCTCGCGCACCGCGCGCACCTCGGCACCGACATGGGCAAAGTCGTTGGAGCGCTGGAAGGACAGCACGTCATGCGCCTCGGCGGCCGACGGGGCGAACCACAGCGGCGTTTCCAGCCCCCAGCTGTCGCCCATCACCGCGTGGTTGTCGCGGACCATCACATCGTAAAGCGGCGTGGTGCGGTGCGGCCGGCCGGCCGGCAGTTCCTCGTTCGGGAAGCGGATCGAGAAGCGGCGCGAATAATTCTCGCGCACCTTGGCATTGGTGTGGCGCAGCGTGGCCCAGTCGCCGAAGCGGGCCACATCCATGCCAAAGACATCATGGCCGGGGTCGCCATGGGTCATCCAGTTGGCCAGCACCAGGCCGACACCGCCGCCCTGCGAAAAGCCCGCCATCACCGCGCAGGCACACCAGAAGTTGGTCAGCCCCGGCACCGGGCCCACCAGCGGGTTGCCATCGGGTGCAAAGGTGAACGGGCCGTTGATGATCTGCTTGATGCCGGCGCGTTCATAGGGCGGGAAATGCCGGAACCCGATTTCCAGCGACGGCGCCAGCCGGTCGATATCGGGCTGAAGAAGCTCATGGCCGAATTCCCACGGGGTCTGCACCGGCGACCAGGGCCTGCAGGCCTTCTCATAGGTGCCCATGAGGATGCCCTGGCCTTCCTGCCGGGTATAGATCTCGCCCTTGAAGTCGATGACGTGGATCAGCTCGCGCCCGGTCGCGGCGTTGAATTCCATCACCTCGGGCATCGGTTCGGTCAGCAGGTACATGTGTTCCATGGCCAGAACCGGCAGTTCCAGCCCCACCATTCGCCCCACCTCGCGCGCCCACAGGCCGCCGGCGTTGACCACATGCTCGGCGCGCAGCGTTCCGGTTTCGGTGACCACGTTCCAGGTGCCGTCGCTGTCCTGGGTGATCTCGACCACCCGGTTGCGCAATTCGATCTGCGCGCCAAGGGCGCGGGCGGCTTTGGCATAGGCGTGGGTGGTGCCCGAGGGGTCCAGATGGCCCTCGACCGGATCCCAGAGCGCGCCGACGAAGTGGCGCTCGTCCATCAGCGGAAACATCGCCCTGGCCTCGGAGGGGGTGATGAGCTCGGTTTCCATCCCGAGGTACCGCCCGCGGGCATGGGCCATGCGCAGCCAGTCCATCCGCTCGGGGCTGTCGGCCATCTGCACCCCGCCGACCAGATGCAGCCCGCAGGACTGGCCCGAAAGCTCCTCCAGCTCCTTGTAGAGCGCGATGGTATAGGCCTGCAGCCGGGCAACGTTGGGGTCGCCGTTGAGCGTGTGAAAGCCGCCGGCGGCGTGCCAGGTGGAGCCCGAGGTCAGTTCGGAGCGTTCCACCAGCAGGATGTCCTTCCAGCCGGCCTTGGCCAGATGGTACAGCACCGAACAGCCGACGACCCCGCCGCCGATCACCACCGCTTGCAGGTTTCTGGCCATGGTCTGCTCCCTTGTCTCAGTCGGTTTCGGCCGGCGCGTGGCACCCTGCGGCAACCAGCGCCCGGCGCAGCCGCGCGGCGGTTTCGGATCGGGTGTGCCGGCTGGTGACATAGGGCAGGCCGGGGCGTTCGGCGGTCCAGCCGATTACCCGCAGCGCGCCTGCGGCGGGTTCATGCGCGCAGGCCAGCGCCCAGCTTCGGCAGTCGATGGCGGCGATGTCGGCATCCCCCGCGGCCACCGCCCTGACCGATGCCCGGTGACTGCCGGTCTGCTGCACCGAAGCGGCCAGAGTTGCCGGGTCGTCGCCCAGATCATCGGCCAGCGCGATCCAGCCGGAAAGCGAATCGCGCCCGTTGACGGCAAGCCGCCGGCCTGCCAGCAGCCCCGCGGGCAACGCCGCGCCGGTGCCGGCGGGAACCGGGCAGGCCGCGCCGTCCCGCGCCACCACCGCCGAGCGGTAGCAGGG
>SKWP01000027.1 GCA_007128865.1 Paracoccaceae bacterium | reverse complement strand
GCACCGGTGGGCCAGTTCAGTGCGCTGTCCGGGCTGGATGGCGTGCGCTCTCACTGGCTTGCCAGCGTCCATATGGGCACGGACGATGGCATGAGGCTTGCCGGCCGCGCGTTATTCGACGGCCGGCGCGACCTGACCAAGGCCGAAGTCCTGTTCGGCTGGACGACGGACAGGGCCGATCTTTCCACCGGATTCACCCATCTGCGCGCCGACCCGGGCGAAAACCGGCCAGACCGCAGCAGCGAACTCGGCATTGATGCCGCATGGCGCATCACCCCGCAATGGACCGCACTGGCCGATCTGCGCTACGATATTGCCACCGGACGCACCGCGCGTGCGGGCGTTGGGGCACGGTTCCGCAACGAATGCCTTGCAGTGGATGTTTCCCTCTCGCGTCGGCAGGCTTCCTCGACTAGTGTGGCGCCACTGGTCGATTTCGGGCTGCGGGTCGATCTGATCGGCTTCGGCAGCGGGCCCGCTCCGGGCTCTTCCCGGCGATGTGTCGGCGGGGTGTCGGGCGGATGAGCAAACCGACGATGGCCAGAGCGAACGACGAGCAGACAACGGACCGGACGATGCGCGACACCAGACAGCCCTTTTTCGTGATAGAACCGCGTCTTTCCAGCCTTCTCGGCGTGCTGGCGCTGGTCATGGCCCTGTTTATTGCCGGCACGCTTCCCGCCGGGGCACAGGGCGGGCCGCTGGCAACCCGGATCGTCGTCAACGACCGCATCATCACCAACTGGGAAGTCGACCAGCGCGCCCGGTTTCTGGAGCTTTTCGGAACGGAGGGCGATCTGGTACGCGAGGCCGAGGACCGGCTGATCGAGGAACGGCTGCAACTGGCCGTCGCAGACCGGATGGGCATCCGCCTGACCGACCAGCAGCTTCGCGAGGGCATGGAGGAATTTGCCGGCCGCGTCGATCTGACAGTCGAGGAATTTCTCGACATCGTCGGAACCGTGGGCATCGACCCCGAAAGCTACCGTGACTTCATCCGCGCCGGCATGCTGTGGCGCGAGGTCGCACGCCAGCGCTTTGCGCCGCTGATCGAGATTTCCAACGCCGAGGTCGACCGGGCCATGGCAACCTATTCGCAGCGCGGCGCGGTTCGGGTGCTGCTTTCGGAAATCGTGCTGCCGACAGCCGGGCTGCAACGGATCGAAAGCGCCCGGCTCGGCCGCCAGCTGTCCGAAATCCGCACCCAGGCCGCCTTTGCCGCAGCCGCGCGCCAGCATTCCATTGCCGAAAGCGCCGCCCGCGGCGGCGAGATCGACTGGATCCCGCTCATCAGCCTGCCGCCGGAGCTTGCCGGGCTGCTGGTGTCGCTGTCGCCGGGTCAGGTCACGCCGCCGATCCCGCTGGAGCAGGGCATCACCCTGTACCAGCTGCGCCGCATCGAACAGCTCGACACGATCACGCCCGCGGCCTCGGCGGTGCGCTATGCCCGCCTGGCGCTGCCCGGCCGCGGCAGCGGCGCCGCAGACCGGGAACTGGAACGCATCCTCGACCGGGTGGATGCCTGCGATGATTTCCATGGCGTGCTGCGCGGCGCATCCGAAGAGACGCTGCGGATCGAGACCCGCAAGCTGCCCGAACTCGGCCCCGACGTGGCAATGGAAATCGCGCGGCTGAACCCCGGACAGGGCAGCACCGGGCTGTCGCAGGGCGACACGCTGGTCTATCTGCATCTGTGCGAACGGACCCTTGCCGGAGCCGACACCCCCTTCGAGCGGGAAGGCGTGCGCGAGCGCATCTTCAACGACCGGGTCGGCCAGATGTCGAGCGCGTTTCTGGCCGAATTGCGCGCCGACGCGCATATCGTCCGCCGCTGAGGCCCCGGTGACGGCCCCGGCCGGCAACCCGGCGCTGCCCCCGCCGGTTGTCACCTGCGGCGAGCCTGCCGGCATCGGCCCCGAAATCGCCGCCGCCGCCTGGCGGGCGCTGGGCACCGCGCTGCCCTTTGCCTGGCTCGGCGATCCCGCCCATCTGCCGCCCGGCACCGACTGGTGCGCGATCGACGAACCGCAGCAGGCGCAAGCGGTCGCGGAACGGGCGCTGCCGGTGCTGCGCCTGCCCTTCCCCGCACCGGCAGGCCACGGCCGGCCCGACCCGGCCAATGCCGCAGCGGTGGTGGCGGCCATCGCCCGTGCGGTCGCGCTGGTACAGTCCGGCGCGGCCTGTGCGGTGGTGACCGCGCCGATCCAGAAGGCCGCGCTGCAGGACGGCGCCGGCTTTGCCTTTCCCGGCCATACCGAATACCTCGCCCATCTGGCCGGCGGAGTTCCGGTGGCGATGATGCTGGCCTGTCCGCAGCTTCGGGTGGTTCCCGTCACCATCCATTGCCCGCTGTCCGAAGTACCCGAACGGCTGACGGCGCAGGCGCTGGAAACCGCGCTGCGGCTGACGCATGCGGCCTTGCGGCGCGATTTCGGGCTCGCTGCCCCGCGCATCGCCGTGGCCGGGCTCAACCCCCACGCCGGCGAGGCCGGCCATTTGGGCCGCGAAGAGATCGAGCTTGTCGCCCCGGTGCTCGACAGGCTGCGCTCCGAAGGGTTCGACCTGACCGGGCCGCACCCGGCCGACACGATGTTTCATGACGCCGCAAGGGCGCGCTATGACGCCGCGGTGTGCATGTATCACGATCAGGCACTGATCCCGCTCAAGACGCTTGATTTCGCGGGCGGGGTCAACATCACCCTCGGGCTGCCCTTCGTGCGGACATCGCCCGACCATGGCACCGCGCTCGATATCGCCGGGCAGGGCCGGGCCGATCCGTCCAGCATGATTGCCGCATTGCGCACCGCAACTGCCATGGCCCGCAACCGCGCTGCCGGCGCATGATCGACACCCTGCCCCCCCTGCGCGCGGTGATCGCCCGGCATGGACTTTCGGCGCGCAAGGCGCTCGGGCAGAACTTCCTGCTCGATCTCAACCTGACCGCGCGCATCGCCCGCGCCGCCGGCGACCTGGCCAATGCTGATGTGCTGGAAATCGGGCCGGGCCCCGGCGGGCTGACCCGCGGCCTGCTGGCGTCCGGCGCGCGGCATGTGGTGGCGGTGGAGCGCGACGCGCGATGCCTGCCGGCGCTGGAGGAAATCGCCGCCGCCTGGCCGGGCCGGCTGACGGTGCTGCATGGCGATGCGCTTGCGCTCGATCCCGCGGCGCACCTGCGCCCGCCGGTCCGGATCGTGGCCAACCTGCCCTACAACATCGGCACCGAACTGCTGGTGCGCTGGCTGACGCCGCCGCAATGGCCGCCGTTCTGGCAGAGCCTGACGCTGATGTTCCAGAAGGAGGTTGCCGAAAGGATCGTCGCCGAACCGGGATCGGGTGCCTACGGCCGGCTGGCGATTCTCGCGCAGTGGCGCAGCACGCCGCGCATCGTGCTGCGCCTGCCACCCGAGGCGTTCACGCCGCCGCCCAAGGTCGCATCGGCGGTGGTGCATTTCGAAAGGCTGGAGGCGCCGCGCTTTCCGGCCGATGCCGCGGTGCTGTCGGGGCTGGTGGCGCGCGCCTTCGGCCAGCGGCGCAAGATGCTGCGGTCGAGCCTTCGGGGCCTGTCGCCGGATATCGAGGCCGATCTGCGCGCCGCCGGCATCGCCCCGACCGACCGGGCCGAAACGGTCAGCCTTGAAGGCTTCTGCACGCTGGCGCGGATCCTGGCGCAGCGCTGATACGCAATCCGCCTGTCCGGTTCGGCTTGATGCCCGTCCACCTTGCCGGAATTGATATGCAAAGTCGCCCGCCCCCCGAAGTCAGGAAACGGGTAGCCGTTGGCGCGCCGATCAACCAAAACCGAAATCATACCGGATCCGTTTGATCAGTTCGGTC
>SKWP01000389.1 GCA_007128865.1 Paracoccaceae bacterium | reverse complement strand
CCGCGCCACGGCGATTCGCCCTGCTGCCCGGGTCGGGGCAATGCCGGCCCTGAACAGCGATTCGCAGACATAGATGTTGCCCAGCCCGGCAACGATGCGCTGATCCAGCAGCGCGGCCTTTACCGGCATGCGCCGCCCGCGCAGGGCAGTGGCCAGATAGGCCCCGGAAAACCCGTTGCCCAGCGGTTCGGGGCCAAGCGCGCACAACAGCGGATGTGCGGCCTCGGCATCGGTGGCAAACAGGTCCATGGCCCCGAAACGGCGCGCGTCGTTGAAGGTGATGCGGGCGCCGTTCTCCATCTCGATCACCACATGGTCGTGGCGTTCGGGCGCCGGGTGGCCATGGTGGAACACGCCCGGCATATGCCGGGCGGGGCTGCCCGGGGGCAGTGAAACCAGCATCCGCCCCGACATGCCCAGATGCACCAGCAATGTCCGGCCGTCATCCAGATCGGCAAGGATGTACTTCGACCGCCGCCGCAACCGCTCGACCCGCCGCCCGGTCAGCCGTTCGGCCAGACCCGGGGGCAGGGGCCAGCGCAGATCGGGGCGCCGGGTTTCGGCACGGGCGATGCGGGCGCCCTCCATGACCGGCGCCAGTCCGCGGCGGACGGTTTCGACCTCGGGCAGTTCGGGCATGCGACACCTCTCCACGGCTGGGCGCATTGCGGCGCCCGCCCGGCAGCCTATAAGGGGGGTAGCGCAGCGATCGGCAAGACCCATGGCAGAAAACCCGGGCGGCGACGGGCCGCGAACGACCCATTTCGGCTTTCAGACGGTCGAGGAAGACAGCAAGGCGGGCATGGTGCACGGCGTCTTTTCGCGCGTGGCCTCCCGCTACGACGTGATGAACGACCTGATGAGCGCCGGCGTCCACCGGCTCTGGAAGGATGCGATGATGGACTGGCTGGCCCCGCGCGACGGCCAGCGCCTGCTCGATGTGGCGGGTGGCACCGGCGATATCGCCTTTCGCTTCCTGCGCCGGGCGCCGGGCGCTTCGGCGGTGGTCTGCGACATGACAGCGCCGATGCTGGAAGAAGGCCGCCGCCGCGCCGGCGCCGAGGCCTTTGCCGACCGGCTGGAATGGGTGGTGGGCGACGCCATGGCGCTGCCGTTTCCCGATGCATCCTTCGATGTCTACACCATCAGCTTCGGGATCCGGAACGTCACGCGCCCCGAAGTTGCGCTGTCCGAGGCGTTCCGGGTGCTGCGCCCCGGTGGCCGGCTGATGGTGCTCGAATTCAGCCAGCTTCCGGTGCCGGCGATGCAATGGCTCTACGACCGCTATTCCTTCAACGTCATCCCGGCCATGGGCCAGGTGGTGGCCGGCGACCGCGACAGCTATCAGTACCTGGTCGAATCGATCCGCCGGTTTCCCGATCAGCACAGCTTTGCCGCCATGATCCGGGGGGCGGGCTTTGATCTGGTGAAATACCGCAACCTGTCCATGGGCATCGCCGCGCTGCATTCGGGCTGGAAGCTCTGAGGCATGCGCGGACCGCACAACATCTGGCGGCTGATCCGAACCGGCGCCACGCTGGAACGGACCGGCGCCATGGGCGTGGTGCTGGAAGCGTTCAAGGCCCCGCCACGGCTGCGGATGGCCGCGCGCGTGCTTGGCTGGCCGTTCCGCTGGCTGGGGCTCAGGGGCGACCCGGCGCTGCCGCCGGCAACCCGCGCGCTGACGGCGCTGGGGCCGGCCTATATCAAGTTCGGGCAGATCCTTTCGACCCGCCCCGATGTGGTGGGCGCCGATCTGGCGGCGCAGTTGCAGGTGCTGCAGGACCAGCTGCCGCCGTTCCCGCGGGAGATCGCGCGCAAGATGGTCGAGGAAGACCTCGGCCTGCCGCTCGACAGCCTGTTTTCGGAGTTCAGCGAACCGATCGCGGCGGCCTCCATCGCCCAGGTTCACCGCGCCCGGCTGGTCGGCAGTGGTGAACCCGTCGCCGTCAAGGTGCTGCGCCCGCGCATCCTGCAAGCGTTCCGCAAGGACATCGACGCCTTCTATCTGATCGCCTCCACCATCGAGTTGCTGGCGCCCTTCACCAAGCGGCTGCGCCCTTCGGATGTGGTGGCGCATTTCGAAAGCGTGGTGATGGGCGAGCTTGACCTGCGGCTGGAGGCTTCGGCCGCGGCCGAATTCGCCGCCAACACCGCCGGCGATGCGGGCTTTTCCGTGCCGCAGGTGAAATGGGATCTTTCGGCGCGCAATGTGATGACACTGGGCTGGGCCGAGGGCTTGCCGCTCAGCGATCTGGTCGCCATCGATGCCGCCGGCCATGACCGGCGCGCGCTGGCCGAGCGGGTGCTGCAACTGTTCCTGCGTCACGCCCTGCGCGACGGGTATTTTCACGCCGACATGCATCAGGGCAACCTCAAGGTGGCCGCCAACGGCGATATCGTGGCAATGGATTTCGGCATCATGGGCCGGATCGACGAATACACCCGCCGCGTCTATGCCGAAATCCTGCTCGGCTTCATCCGCAAGGATTACCGCCGCGTGGCCGAGGTGCATTTCGAGGCCGGCTATGTGCCGCCCGACCGCGATATCGACGAATTCGCCCGCGCCCTGCGGTCGGTGGGCGAACCGATCTTCGGCATGGATGCAACCCGCATCTCGATGGCGCGGCTGCTCAACTACCTGTTCGAGGTCACCGAACGCTTTGGCATGCAGACCCGCACCGAACTGATCCTGCTGCAGCGCACCATGGTGGTGGTCGAAGGGGTGGCGCGGTCGCTCGACCCGCATATCAACATCTGGAAGGTCGCGCGCCCGGTGGTCGAGGACTATATCAAGACCAGCATCGGCCCGCGCGCCACGCTGCGCGACCTGCGGCGCACCGCGCAGGTGCTGCTGCGCTTCGGCCCCCGTCTGCCCGATCTGGTGGAGGAACAGCTGGCCCGCCTGAACCGGCCTGCCGACCCGCCGCAGCCGCCCTCGCGCATCGCACCGATCCTGTGGATGGGGGCAGGGGCGGCGCTGACCGCGCTGGGCGTCGCGCTGGGTGCCATGTTCTGATCCGAAACCCGTCCGGTCACTTCGGTCGGCCAACGGCCTGACGCCGCCGGTGCATCCCGAAGCGATGGAACGGACACGGCATCATCGGTCCTGCGCCGGATCGCTCATTGCGCGCCGAAAAGGCAGGCGAAGAGTGCCTCCATCGACTCGAGGCGCTGGAAGCGTCCCTTGTTCAGGATCCGGATGGCATCGCGCTCGGCCTTGTAGCCAAGGGCATTGCCCTTGCTGTGGCGGCCGACGCGGTTGCCGAGGTCGGGCAGGTTTTCGCCCGGTGGGCCGCCGAACCACAGGTATTCCTGCGGGCGCAGCGTCTCGGGGTCCACCACCACCCAGACGACACAGCCGCCGGGTTTGGCGGACAGCGCGGTGTTGATCTTCTGCGAGGCGGTCCGGCCGCCCGCCTTGCTCGCCTTCATCTGCACATGCCGGATGACCCCGTCGCAGGCAAGCACCAGGTCATAACCCTGTGCGTCGGTCTGCGTGCGTGCGACCTCGACAAACCTGTCGCGCGACCATCCGTGCGAACACAGCTCGGCCAGAAGGATATACTCGACGTATTCCTCCCGCGTCGAGGAATGCAGGTGGTGCTTGTCCATCCGGCCTGTCTACACCAGCACCCCGCCTTCGGCCCCGATCACGCCCTGGGTATCTGCCTCGCCCAGCAGCATCTCGTTGTGGGGCTTGCCCGAGGGGATCATGGGGAAGCAGTTCTCGTGCCTCTCCACCAGACAGTCAAAGATCACCGGCCCGTCATAGGCCAGCATCTCGCGGATGGCCTCGTCAAGGTCGGCGGGGTCTTCGCACTTGATGCCCTTG
>SKWP01000019.1 GCA_007128865.1 Paracoccaceae bacterium | reverse complement strand
CGCCGGCGATGGCGATGCGTCCGTCGAGTTCGGTGCCGCCGCGCACCTTGATGGAATCCATTTGCCTCAGCCCTGCTCTGACCGGTCAGCCCCGGTGTCTGCCTCGTTGTCGTCTGCCGCCCCCGCGCCCGTTTCCGACCGCGCGCGGGCCTGCTGCTTGCGCCGCGCGATGTTGGCCTTCAGCGCCGCCTTGAGCCGTTCGGCACGTTTGCCCCCGCTGGCGGCCCGGCCGTTTGCCGCGCGGTTCTGCTGGCCGTCCGGGGGGGAACGCATCTTCATGGCCGCCTCTTTACCGCAGGGGTTGGAGCGGGTCCAGATTGGGCTTGCGTGCTGCGCACTTTGCGTCTATCCCGCCGGTCGCGCGGGTCGCACGACTTGACGGGCTGCCGTAGCTCAGGGGTAGAGCACTCCCTTGGTAAGGGAGAGGTCGAGAGTTCAAATCTCTCCGGCAGCACCATTCGGCCTCTTGTCTGACAGGGATGGCCCGGGATGCGCGGGCCGGGTTGCCGGATGCAGCGTGCAAGGATGCCGTGCAGGCGCAACCTCACTGCGGACGGCGCCAGAGCATTCATCCGGTCCAGCCGTCGGGCCCCTTCCGCATCTGCCCCAGCAGATGCAACAATGCGACGCCGTTGCGAATACCCGCGTGAAACAACGCCACTTCCAGGTTTTCGTTCGGGGCGTGATTGGCTTCGTCGGCATTGGCATAGGGCGTCGAGAACGCCGGAAGGCCGAGGGTTCGGGTGAAGGCATAATTCGGCAGGCTGCCGCCCGATGACGGAACCAGATAGGGCTCCACGCCGCGCGACAGCCGCGCCGCCTCGATCACCGGCGCTGCAAAGGGCGATTCGAGCGGTGTCTTCGAAGGCAGCATGCCGCCGCGCGCGATGACCTCGACCTCCGGAGCGTGGGCCGCGACATGGGCCCGGACGCAATCGAGCACCTGTGCCGGCGTCATCGCCTCGACCAGCCGGATATCGCATTTGGCCACCGCCGCGCATGGCAGGACGGTCTTGGAACCCGCCCCTCCATAGCCACCGTGCAAGCCGTTCACGGTCAGCGTGGGGTGAAACATCAGCCGGTCGTGAAAGGGCCGGCCTGCGGGGGCGTCGAGCCGCGACAGGCCCATTTCGGCCAGGTATCCCGGCACATCGACGGGCAGGGCGGCAACGGCCCGGCGCTCGGCCTCCGAAGGGGGCACAACCGGGTCGTGCAGGCCCTTTATGGTGATCCGGCCGTCCGGCGCCTTCATCGAGGCGAGCAGATGCACCAGTTCCCATACCGCGTTGGGCATGGTTCCGCCGTGGTTGCCGGAATGGGCATCGCTGCGCCCGGTACGCGCCACCAGGTCAAAGCTGCAGACCCCGCGCACGCCAAAGCTGATCACCGGCCGGCCGGAAGGGTGCAGGGGGCCATCGGCCGTTACCACCAGATCGGCGCGCAACCGGTCGGCATGGTCGCGCACGAAATCCGCGATGCAGGGCGAACCGATCTCTTCCTCACCCTCAAGCAGGACGACGACATTGCAGGGCAGGCGCCCCGCGACGGCAAGGTGCGATTCGATCGCCAGAAGCTGGGCAAAATGCTGGCCCTTGTTGTCCCCTGCCCCGCGCGCCCAGATGCGGCCGTCGCGCAGGGTCGGCTCGAAGGGCGGGCTCAGCCATTCCTCCAGCGGGTCAGGCGGCTGAACATCGTAGTGACCATAGAGAATGACCGTGGGCGCGTCGGGCGCGTCGCAGCGCCGCCCCAGCACCATCGGGTGCCCGGCTGTCGGCAACGCCTCGGCCTGCATGCCAAGCCCGCGCAGGTGATCGACAAGCAGACCGGCAACCTCGCGGATGCCGATGTCATGGGCGCTGATGCTGGGATGGCGCAGGTATTCCAGCAGCCGCGCCAGATGCGCATCCTTCTGCGCCTCGACATGGGCAAAGACCTGATCAAGCGGCGTCATCGGCAGCCCCCGTCTGCTGGCGCCTGCACTGTGGCTGGTTCGGACCTCCCGCACAAGTCCGCAGGGCCCTTGAAACCCTGAGCGGGGGAATCGTGCCGCGGCGTCATGATCCGGGCCGGAATGCCCGCTGCAACAATTCTCAATGCCGCGTTATCTCACCGGGGCGTGACTTGCAGTTGAACCGATCGCCGTCGCAGTCTGGTGGCCAACACGGAGGATGGCGCAATGAAGACCTGCATCCAGACGGCAAAGCTTGGCGCCCTTGCCCTGGCAATCCTGCTTGGCCATGCGGTGCGTGACCTGCCCTCGGAAACCACTGGCAGCGATCATGCCGCGCTGCCGGTCGTCAGCCAGCCGGCCAGTGTGACCGGCTGAAGCGGCCCAATTCGGAATCCGTTTGATCGGTTCGGACCACCAACGGTCCTTCCCCGCCCGTGCGCCAGCACGGGCAGCGACCGCCCGCCCCCCAGGCGGTCGCTTCCGCGCCCCCCTCGGGCGGTCGCCGCCCGCGCTTCACGAACGGATCAAGCGGATCCGGCCTAACAGCCCGCAGCAAGCAGGGCGCTGACCTCGGCCGCCGTCGGCATGGCGTCGCTTGCGCCCGGGCGGGTCACCTGGATGGCCGCTGCCGCCGCGGCCCTTCGCATCGCCTGTTTTGGTGAAACCCCGGCATCCAGCCCGGCGGCAAGCGTCCCGGCAAAGCAGTCACCGGCGCCGGTTGTATCCACGGCTTGCACCGCAAGGGCCGGAACCGAAAATCCGCCCCCGGCCGCAACCCAGTCTGCCCCGGCGGCGCCACGGGTCACCACCGTTGCCGATACCGGCAGGTCGGCCAACCCGGTGCCAAGGCCAGCCTGAAGCTGCGCGGCCTCAACCGCATTGACGATCAGGATCGTCACGAAGGGCAACACCGCCCGCACCGCATCCACATCGAACGGCGCAGCCGAGCAGATCACCCGCAGCCCCCTGCGGCGTGCCAGCCTGACGGCGGCTTCCTGTTGCGACGTCTCGTTCTGCAACAGCAGCGTGTCGGTGCCGGCCGCCGCGGCAAGGGCGCGTTCCACATCGGCCGGGGGCAGTGCCCGGTTTGCACCGGCATGCAGGACGATGGCATTCTCGCCGTTGTCATCCACCATCACGACGGCATGGCCGGTGGCCATGTTGCCCAGCAGCGCGACAGCGCCCACGTCGATGCCGAAACCGCGCATCCGGTCGAGCGCCCATGCGCCGTCGCGGCCGATGGCGCCGATATGGCGCACCGTTGCGCCGGCCAGCGCCGCGGCGACGGACTGGTTGGCGCCCTTGCCCCCCAGACCGGTCGTGTATCCGGCGGCGGCAAGGGTTTCGCCCGCAGCCGGCAGACGGGCCAGCCGGTAGACGTGGTCGATGTTTATGGACCCGAGATTGAAGATCGTCATGGCGCGACCCGTCCGATAACCGACGCCGCGAGCGGCGCCATGGTGAGAAGGTCTAAGGCGCTGGCGCTGGCGCGGGTGCCGGGAAACCGGATCGGACCGGCAAGGCGGCAAAAGGGGCAACCGGGCATCGCCAAGGCATTGGGCGCGGCATCGACGGTCATTGAGCTATCCCCTCTGCGAGACCCTTGGCGGGCCGGACGGCGCCGCTAAACCGGGCGCGTTTGCGCGCCCATTATACACAGGCTCGGAAAAAACCTGCACGAAGCCGTCATGGGGATTCCCCAACAGGCTGCTGAAAAAGCAAACCGGGAAGTTCTGGGCGAGGAAACTGGCCCTGTTCTGCCGTCCGAACCGGAGTGAGTATCCGTCTTGGTCAAGCGGATTTTGGCGTCCAGGTGCGATCAGCTTTTACGAGAGCGTTTGCTGTTTCGAGCAACTTTCGCATGAGGGTGACGATCGCGACCTT
>SKWP01000283.1 GCA_007128865.1 Paracoccaceae bacterium | reverse complement strand
TGCAGGGTTTGCGGTCGTGTGTCCCCCCAAGGACGACGTGAATCGCCCCGTTAGCTAGCAACACCCCTCGGATGGGTGCAACCGAACTTCGGCCTTGACTCGCTCCGGCGTCAGCGAATCCCGAAACTGCGTCGAAAATGCATCACAGACCCGTCAGACGCTTTGAGTACATCCAGATGTCGGGCACAACATGTTGTGCCGCGCGTTCCGGAAAAACCAGATAGGCGTCAATTGATCGAAAGAATCTGAATCTTTTCCGTCCCGGCCAGTGGCCGCGGTTCAGCTTGCGGCATCGATGAAACAGGCCGTGGCGGTGGCCATGTCATCGGGCGCCATGTCACGGCGAAAGACCTCGACAAAGCCATGCTGCGGCAGGACCAGATAGCTGAAGGTCGAATGATCGACGAGATAATAGTCGTCGTCCTGACCGGGCTGGCGCTGATAGAAGGCCCGGTACGCACGGGCGGCAGCGCGCACCTGTTCCTCGGATCCGGTCAGACCGATCATGTCGGGGTGAAGGTTTTCCACGAAGATCGACAGCATCTCGGGCGTGTCGCGCTGCGGATCGACGGTCAGGAAGACCGGCTGCGCATTATAGCCGCGTTCGTGCAGGATATCGACGGCGATGGCGTTGCGGTCGACATCGATCGGGCAGACATCGGGGCAGAAGGTGTAGCCGAAGTAGAGAATCGACGGGCGGGTGATGACATCGGCATCGGTGACCGCGCGCCCGGTATGGTCGATCAGTTCGAACGGCCCGCCGATCGAGCCCGCGCCCCCCGCCACATTGCTGGCCCTGCACTGGGCGAATCGGTCCCCGCGCATCCCGCCGTCGCTGATGATGAAATAAGCCAGCGCGCCCAGCAGCGCTGCCACCAGCGCGGCCGCAGAAATGAGGTATATGCGGGACATGGCCCCTCCGATCCGTTCCGGTCCGTACTCGATGCCGCAAAGATGGTCGCTTTGCCGGCGCTACTCAACCCGTCGCCGGGCCGTGTGACACTTCGTCGTTCCCGCCCGCGTCCCTGCGCAGCAGATAGATGTCCATGATCCAGCCATGGCGTGCCCGCAAGTCTGCGCGCAGCTGTTGTACCCTGGCGCCGGCCTCGGCCAGCGGGCCGGCGATGCTGACCTCATGGGGCAGCCCCAGATAGGCCGACCAGTAGAGCGTCAGGCCCTCTGGCGGCAGGCTGGCAAAGGCGCAGCCACCGTCGAGCATCACCGCCACGCTGTCAACGCCCGGCGGCCAGCCCGATTCGCGCAGCCTGCGCCCGGTGGTGACCAGAAACGGCGCGCCCAGCCGGTTGAGGGGGATGGCATGCGCCGCGGCCAGCATCTGCAGGCTGGTGATGCCCGGCACCACCCGCACCGAAAGCGCCAGTCCGCGCGCGCGCAGCCGTTCGGCAATCCGCAGCGAACTGTCATAGAGCGACGGGTCACCCCAGACCAGCAGCGCAACGCGCCCCGACCCGCCCGGCAGGTTTTCGGCAATGGCCGTGGCCCAGGCGTCGGCAATGGCTGCATGCCAGGCATCCACGCCGGCGAGGTAATCGGGGCGCGCCGCGTCGCGCTGCGGCATGTCGAATTCGGCCACGGGGGTCGCGCGCCCGGCCAGCACCCGCGCGCAGATCTCGCGGCGCAGGTCGGCAAGATCGGCCTTGGCCGTGCCCTTGCGCGGCAGCAGCACCAGATCGGCCCCGGCAAGCCGGGCCGCGGCCTCGAAGGTCAGGTGATCGGGGTTTCCCGTCCCGATGCCGATCAGGTCGAGCGTGATCATGGCGCGGCCAGCGGCCCGTAGAGGATCAGCGCGGCGGCCTGGCCCCGTTCCCGGCCTTCGGCCAGCGCCTGCGCCAGCGCCGCGACGGTGGACCGGGTCAGGCGCTGGTCGGGGTGGCTGACGTTTTCGGCCAGCAGCGCCGGTGTCGCGCCCGGCAGGCCGGCGGCAAGCAGCCGCTCTGCCAGTGCCGCAAAGGTGCGCCGCGGCATGAATACGACGGTTGTCGCTTCGGCATCGGCCAGCGCGGCCAGGTTCAGCCCCTCGGGCAGGGCGCCGGTCACGTCATGGCCGGTGACGAACTGCACCCGCCGCGCCTCCAGCCGGCGGGTCAGCGGAATGCCCGCTGCCGCCGCCGCGGCGCTGGCCGAGGTCACGCCCGGTACGATCTCCCATCCGATACCGGCCGCGCGCAGCGCCTCGATTTCCTCTTCCAGCCGGCCGAAGATGCCCGGATCGCCCGATTTCAGCCGCACCACGCGCGCACCGCCGGCGGCGTAATCGACCAGCAGGCGGCTGACATGGTCCTGTCGGGGCGAAGGGCGGCCGGCGCGCTTGCCCACCGCCACCAGGTCGGCCCCCGGCCGGGCGTGGTTGAGGATCGCGCCGGCAGACAGATCGTCGAACAGCACCGCATCGGCGCTGCGCAGCCGGCTGACCGCGCGCAGCGTCAGAAGCTCCGGATCGCCGGGGCCCGAACCGACGAAAGAGACAAAGCCGCTCATTCCGCCTCCGCGATCAGATGAAAGAAGGAACCGCTGACGCGCCCGCGATGCGAGCCGGTTTCGGCCACCGCCGCGCCTTCGGCATCGAGAACGCGGGCCAGCGGCGCGTCGGGCTGTTCAAGGATCGTCGCATAGTGGAACTCATGGCCGCGCAGCACCGCCCCCCGCCCGTGGCCGGGCATCGGCGCCAGCATCTCGGCCAGCCGGTAACCCAGGTGCAGCCGGCGCCGGGCAAAGCTGGTCACCAGCCCCAGAAGCCCGGCCATTTCGTGGCGCCGGCCTTCGGCATCTTCCAAGGCTGCACCCAGCACCATGTAGCCGCCGCATTCGCCATGCACCGGCCGGTCCTGCGCGTGCCGGCGCAGCCCGTCCAGAAACCGCGCGGCCGCGGCGATCTGCCCGGCGTGGAGTTCGGGATAGCCCCCCGGCAGCCAGACCGCATCGGCCGCAGGGTCGGGCGGTTCATCGGCCAGCGGCGAGAAGGGCAGCACCTCGGCCCCGGCCTGCCGCCAGCCCTCGAGCAGATGCGGATAGGTAAAGGAAAACGCCGAATCGCGCGCCAGAGCGATGCGCTGGGCGGGCGGCTTCGGCAACCCGCCCGCCGGCCGCGGTGTGGATGCGCCCCTTGCAGCGGCGCGGATCGCGGCAAGGTCCACATGGGCGCGCAGGAATGCCGCCAGCGCCGCGATCGCGGCGTCGAGCGCGGGATGTTCCCGTGCCTGGACCAGCCCGAGATGGCGTTCGGGCAGGGCCAGATCGGGGCGCCGGGGCAGGGCGCCCAGAACCGGCAGCCCGACCGCATCCATGCCCGCCCGCAAGAGCCGTTCATGGCGCGGGCTGGCAACCCGGTTCAGGATCACCCCGGCCAGCCGTGGCGCCTCGGGATGGCTGGCAAAACCCAGCGCGGTGGCCGCGGCCGATTGCGCCTGACCGGAGGCATCCAGTACCAGCAGCACCGGCCAGCCCATCCGCCGCGCCAGCTCTGCGCCGGTGCCGCGGCCGCAGGCACCGGGCCTTGCCACCCCGTCGAAAAGCCCCATCGCGCCTTCGGCCAGCGCCATGCCGGCGCCGGCGGCCCGCGCCGCGACGGCGCCGAGCAGCGATTCGCCCATCGCCCAGCTGTCGAGGTTGAAGGATGCCCGCCCGCAGGCGGCGCGGTGAAAGGCCGGGTCGATATAGTCGGGGCCGGCCTTGAACGGCTGCACGGCGATACCGTCTTCGGACAGCGCCCGCAGCAGCCCCAGCGTGACCGTGGTCTTGCCGCTGCCCGAGGCCGGCGCGGCGACCATCAGCCCCGCGGGCAGGGTGCCGGTCATGCCGCGCACCGCCTGCACCGTC
>SKWP01000416.1 GCA_007128865.1 Paracoccaceae bacterium | reverse complement strand
TTGGAGATACCCAGCTTGCGGGCCGCATCGGTAAAGCCGCCCTGGTCAACGACCATGGCAAAGGCTTCCATTTCGGTCAGTCTGTCCATTGATCGATCCGTAAGCTCAATCCCGCCCCACAACCTGCATTGTTCCCCGGATTGGGGCAGGAATGCGGACGCGCCCGGACAATATCTGGATTTCTCGGGGAATCGTCGCCGGGTCGGAAACCGAAGCGGTCAGAACCGCGCCCGCGGGCGGCGTGCGAAGCTGACATCGGCAATCTCGATGCGCGCGGCGGCGGGTCGCGCAAAGATCAGGTCGCACCAGATTTCGTCAACGCCGCGCACGACGGGCAAGCTGCCGTGCAGATCGAATTCGCACAGCACCGGCGCCCCTGCCGCCGATACCTGCACCCGCCGGACGATCTGCGGGCAGTTCGGCCCGCTGCGAAGGTTCAGCCGCGCGAAAACCGCAACCTCGGGGCAGGGCGCGATAACCGCATGCATCGCGATCAGATGGCCGCGCCAAAGCCCGTCCAGCACCCTGGCCGGCAGCCCGAAAACCAGCGAGACAAAGCTCGCATCGCACATCCCGGCACAGTCGAGCGTGATCGCAAACGGGGCCGGCGCACGCCCGCCGCCGCGTGTCTGAACCAGTGCCGCGGAGATTGCGGTACCCGCTGCCGCCGTGCCGGCATCATGGCAGATCTTCACCTGCGGCGCCCATTCGGTGCCGTTTGCCGGCGCCGGTCTTTCCGGGCAGGAAACCGGCCTTGTCCATGGTTCCGGCCGCCACCACCAGTCTGCATGCAACGGCCGCGGGACATCGCCTGCCGCAGCGCGATAGGCCGCCGCCGCACGCGCATCGTCAGCCGCACGCAGCGCCTGCCTCAGCAGCAAGCCGCCCCGGTCGACCGAATCCAGCAACCGCGGCGGTAGCTGGCGCGCGGCCGTCGCGATCCGGGCCAGACGCTGCTGGCGCCGTGCCGATGCAGCCGTGCGCAGCCCGTCGCGCCGGCCTGCCTCAGCCATTGCCGTGCCGCTTGGTTGCGGCAGCGCCGGATCGGGGGGGCATCATCCCGGACCGCCTGGCGCGCCCTGCGCATCCGCGGCGGCGCCCCGCGCGTTGACTTCGCCCATGCGGCGCAGGAACTGTTCCAGTGTCGCCTCCGCACCGCCCGGCAACAGCGTCTTGCCGGCCGGAACCATGACCGAAAGCGTCACGATCCGCGGGCCAAGATCGAACACCGCCCGCCAGTAATCGGGTTCGATCCCCAGCGATTCGTGTCCGGCCGTGTCGCGCACATGCAGCCACAGGATGCCGTTGCGCGCAGTGGCGGAATGCAGCGTAACGCTATCGGGATCGCCGGTTCTGCTCAGCGATGCACGTCCTGCCCGGGTGGCGAGGAATTCGGGCAGATCGGACAGTGCCCCTGCGATCGAAGGCCCTGCGCCGGCGTCCGAAACCGCTGCGGTCAGGATAGCCGGGCGGTCGGGATGGGGCGCGCGCGGGTTGCCGCTGAGCGCCGCGCAACTGCCCAGCAGTACAAAGGCGCCCGCGGCCGTGTCGCGCGTGGCCCCGGTATCGATGCAATACCCGCGCGGCCCGGCAACACCGACCTCGCCACGGGCAACAAGGACACTGTCCACGGCCTTGCCATCGGCAAATCCGAGGCAGCCCGCCAGCACCCCGGCAAGGGCCAGCATCGCAGGCCATCTTGCCAGGGCTGCCGGCGGTTTCGGCATGGATCAGAGGTCCATGTAGACGTGGCGCTCTGCCGCTGCACCGGGATGGGTCACTGCGCCTTCCCTGGCTCCGCCCACCAGCCTTGCGTATTTCCACAGGGAGCCTGATGCATAGATCGTCTCGCGCGGGCCCTTCCATTCGGCCTTGCGGCTGGCCAGTTCCTCGTCGCTCAGCGCGACCGAAAGCTCTCCCCTGATCGCGTCGATGGTGATCACGTCGCCGTCGCGGATCAGCGCGATGGGGCCGCCATGGGCAGCCTCCGGCCCGACATGGCCGACGCAGAAGCCGCGCGTTGCGCCCGAAAACCGCCCGTCGGTGATCAGCGCCACCTTCTTGCCCCGGCCCTGGCCGCTGATCGCGGCGGTGGTGGCCAGCATCTCGCGCATGCCGGGGCCGCCGGCGGGGCCCTCGTTGCGGATCACGATCACCTCGCCGTCCTCGTACTGGCGCGCCTTGACAGCGGCAAAGGCGTCTTCCTCGCATTCGAAAACCCGCGCCGGGCCGGTAAAGGCCTGCTCTTGCTCGCTCATCCCGGCCACCTTGACGATAGCGCCTTCGGGGGCAAGGTTGCCCTTCAGGCCCACCACGCCGCCGGTCCGGGTGATCGGCGTCGCGGCGGGGTAGATCACCCGCCCGTCGGCCTCGCGCTCGACGATATCGAGCTCTTCGCCCATGGTGCGGCCGGTTGCCGTCATGCAGTCCTCGTGAATGAGCCCGATCTTGCGCAGCTCCTTCATCACCACGGGCACGCCGCCGGCCTCGTACAGATCCTTGGCCACGAATTTTCCGCCCGGCTTGAGATCGACGAAATAGGGCGTGTCGCGGAAGATGTCGCAGACGTCGAACAGGTCAAAGTCGATGCCGGCCTCATGCGCGATCGCCGGCAGGTGCAGCCCGGCATTGGTGGAACCGCCGGTGCAGGCCACGATCCGCGCGGCGTTTTCCAGCGACTTGCGGGTGACGATGTCGCGGGCGCGGATGTTCTTCTCGATCAGGGTCATCACCGCCACGCCCGATGCCTCGCAATACTGGTCGCGGGACTCATAGGGCGCGGGCGCGCCCGAGGAATTGGGCAGCGCCAGGCCGATCGCCTCGGACACGCAGGCCATGGTGTTGGCGGTGAACTGTCCGCCGCAGGCGCCGGCCGAGGGGCAGGCCACGCGTTCGAGGATATCAAGCGCGGCGTCCGACAGGTTCCCGGCCTGGTGCTGGCCCACCGCCTCGAACACATCCTGCACCGTCACGTCGCGGCCATCCAGCCGCCCCGGCAGGATCGAGCCGCCATAGATGAACACCGAAGGCGTGTTCAGCCGCACCATGGCCATCATCATCCCCGGCAGCGACTTGTCGCAGCCCGCCAGCCCCACGATGGCGTCATAGCAATGCCCGCGCATGGTCAGTTCCACCGTGTCGGCAATGGCCTCGCGCGAGGCGAGGCTGGAGCGCATCCCCTCATGCCCCATGGCTATGCCGTCGGTGACGGTGATGGTGGTGAACTCGCGCGGGGTGCCGCCGCCCATCTTGACGCCGTGCTTGACCGCCTGCGCCTGACGGTTCAGCGCGATGTTGCAGGGCGCGGCCTCGTTCCAGCAGGTGGCCACACCGACCCAGGGCTGGTGGATCTCGGCTTCCGAGATGCCCATGGCGTAGAAATAGCTGCGGTGCGGCGCCCGCGCCGGGCCTTCGGTGACATGGCGCGATGGCAGGCGGGACTTGTCGGTGGGGCGCTTGAGCATCTGGCTCTCCTCCTCGGAACTTCGGCATCCGGGATATTCCAGCCCCGGTTCGGGCACAAGCGCGGATGCCATGCGGGTGGCCTGCCGGACGTGGTCTGCGGCCGCCGCGCCGCAACCGCTTGACAGATGCGTCGCCGGCGGGAATCCGATATGGAACATATACAGAACATCAGCCGCGGACCCCATGACCTTCGCCGAACTCAGCGCCACCTCGAACTTCACCTTCCTGACCGGCGCCTCGCACCCCGAGGAATATATCCGCCGGGCGGCGGCGCTTGGCCTGCCGGCGCTGGCGGTGGCCGATGTCAACAGCGTCGCCGGGGTCGTGCGCGCCCATGCCGAGGCTCGCAGCCTTGCCCGCCAGGCCGCCGAGGCTGCCGAGGCCGA
>SKWP01000442.1 GCA_007128865.1 Paracoccaceae bacterium | reverse complement strand
GTGCGCGGCATCATCGCGCGGTTTCTGGGCGTGTCTGACCCCGATCAGATCGTGTTCACCACCGGCACCACCCAGGGCATCAACCTGATCGCCTATTCCTGGGCGATGCCCAATCTGCAACCCGGCGACGAGATCGTGCTCAGCGTGATGGAGCATCACGCCAATATCGTGCCCTGGCATTTCCTGCGCGAACGGCAGGGTGTGGTGCTGCGCTGGGTGGAGCCCGATGCAAACGGCGATATCGACCCGCAGGCGGTGCTCGATGCCATCGGGCCGAAGACCCGGCTGGTGGCCATCACCCACATGTCCAATGTTCTGGGCACCGTCGTGGACGTGCAGGCGATCTGCGCCGGCGCGCGGGCCATGGGCGTGCCGGTACTGGTGGACGGATCGCAGGCCGCGGCGCATATGCCGGTGAACCTCGATGCGCTGGGCTGCGATTTCTATGCTGTCACCGGGCACAAGCTCTATGGTCCGTCCGCCTCGGGGGCGATCTTCATCCGCCGCGAGCGCATGGACGAAATGCGCCCCTTCCTGGGCGGCGGCGACATGATCCGCGAGGTCACCCGCGAAACCGTGTCCTATGCCGACCCGCCGATGAAATTCGAGGCCGGCACCCCCGGCATCGTGCAGCAGATCGGCCTCGGCGCGGCGCTCGAGTACCTCATGGCGCTCGGCATGGACAATGTCGCGGCCCACGAACGCCGCCTGCGCGACTATGCCCGCGACCGGCTGGAGGGGCTCAACTGGCTGAACCTGCAGGGCAGATCGGCCGGCAAGGGCGCGATCTTTTCCTTCACGCTTCAGGGCGCGGCCCATGCCCATGATATCTCGACCGTACTCGACAAGAAGGGCATCGCGGTGCGGGCAGGCCATCACTGCGCCCAGCCGCTGATGGATCACCTTGGTGTCACCGCGACCTGCCGCGCATCCTGCGGCCTTTACAACACCGAGGCCGAAATCGATGTGCTGGTCGAGGGGCTGGAGTTGTGCCACGATCTTTTCGGCTGACGGCATCGATCTGCGGACCTGCCAATTCCGATTGCGGTCAACGCCGGATTTGCCTATAGACCCCCCAGGCACCCGTAGCTCAGCTGGATAGAGCGCTGCCCTCCGAAGGCAGAGGTCAGAGGTTCGAATCCTCTCGGGTGCGCCATTTCCGAACAAAAGAGAGAACTTCGGGCGGCGCAAGGCCTTGGCCGCTCGCGGCCTTTTGAGCGAGACGGTCTTTCGAACCGCTCAGGCGGATATCCTCGTCCGAGACGCGGACCTCGTCGAGCAGAAGCCGGGCGTAGGCCTGACGAAAGGCCGGATCCTCGGACCGGAAGCTGTTGCGCAGGAGTTCCGAGAGGGCACGGACCTTCTCCACGGTGATTTGTGGGGCAGCCTCGGTCATCCGCCGGCTCATTGCGGTGATCTCGTCGGACAGTTCGTCGCGCCGGAACTTCAGGTCGATGAGGCGCTGGCGCAGTTCAGGGTCTTCGAGGTCCATGACGCCATTCTCGACCAGTTCGAGCAGGCGTGTGATGGCGGCCCTGGTCTGGGCATGTTCGCTGCACATTCGGGCCAGCGTGTCCCGGGCTTTGGTATCGCGATCACGCGCGGTGGAGAGATAGTCCGCAAGCAGCTGCTCCAGCCGGGCCGGCTGAAGGATGTGACGCTCCAGCTGTTGCAGGACGATGGTGTCAAGCTCCTCCATCCGCATGCGCAGGCCGCGGCACCCTTCTGGCCCCTGCTTCAGCTTCGACGAACAGCAGTGGTAGCGGTAGCGTCCGCCCTTGCCGGTGTTCTGAATCAGCGCGGCTTGGCAAGGTGAAACACCTAGCGGACAGACTCACCCAGCTCGCTTTCGCCAAGGTCCTGGGTGATCGACACGAGGCGCACACCGGCCCTTTCCAGATCGCGTGTGTAGATGCCGGCCTGGAGCGAGTCGCGGCTGAAACAGTTGAGCGAATGGACGACGATCACCTCGAAAGGCTGGTCGGGCCTCGTTGCCGCGTAGATCATCTCCTGGAACTGCCGGCGGTTGTCGTCACGGGCCGAGGCGCCCGGCTCGACATATGTGGCGGCGACAGACCACCCCTGACGCGCGCAATAGGCCTCGCATTGGGCGATCTGGTCGGGCAGCGAGATTTCGCCGTCAGCCTGGCGGGTGGTGGACACGCGGGCGTAGATGGCCGCCTTCGTCATCAGATATCTCCGTCGAACAGAATCGCGTCTGTTGCCGGGCCGAGATGGGCACGCAGCAGGGCGATCTCGGTGCAGAAGGTCCCAATTGGTGGGGCCCGAAGTGTCGGGGTGGAACGGAAACCCGGCATTCCAAGGCGGCTCATGACAAGCAACTCTGCCCGGAGGACGGATCACGATGCGGTGGACGTTGCGCAGGCCTCTGAAGCGGTTTAGCCTTGCTGCGCCGCAGCATGAAGCGGCGTTACAAGACCGAGGCGGCAGCAGGCCGTGGCATTGCCGGGCGGAAAGCGGCAGCGCCTACAGCGGGGCTAGACCGAATGACGGTCTGGAGCTCTGACGGCCGGCCCGGCGCAGAGGTGAGGCGATGACCGGCATCCTTGTAATCATGCTGGCGCTGTCAGCGCTGATGGTGCTGGCCTATCGCGGGCTCAGCTTGCTGCTGCTGGCGCCTGCGCTGGCGCTGATGGCGGTTCTGGCGGCCGAAGGCGGGCCGGTGCTGGCCAGCTACACGCAGGTGTTCATGCAGGCCACCGGCGGCTTCGTGATCCAGTTCTTTCCGCTGTTCCTGCTCGGGGCGGTGTTCGGCAAGCTGATGGAGGCATCGGGGTCGGCGCGGGTGCTGGCCGATGGCATCATCCGCAGTCTGGGGCCGCAGCGGGCGATCCTGGCCGTGATCCTGTCCTGCGCGGCAATGACCTATGGCGGGGTGTCGCTGTTCGTGGTGGCCTTCGCCGTCTGGCCGATCGCCTCGGCGTTGTTTCGCGAGGCTGACCTGCCCCGGGTGCTGATCCCTGCGACCGTCGCGTTGGGGGCGTTCACCTTCACGATGACGGCGCTGCCGGGCACGCCGGCGATCCAGAATGCGATCCCGATGCCCTATTTCGGCACCACCCCCTTTGCCGCGCCGGGGCTGGGGCTGATCACCGCGACACTGATGCTTGGGCTGGGCTGGGCGTGGCTGGAGTGGCGTGCGCGCCGACTGGGGCCGGGCTATGGCGAGCAGGACGCGCAGTCTGACGACCCGGAAACCGGCGCGGCGCCCGGGCTGGGCGTGGCGGCGGCGCCGCTGGTGCTGGTTCTGGTGCTGAACCTCGCCTTCACCTTCGTGGTGATCCCGGCGCTGGACACCAGCTATCTGGCGCAGCCCGAATTCGGTGCGACCGACGTCGGCGCCCTGCGCGGGGTGTGGTCGATCATCGCCGCGCTGACGCTGGCCTCGTTGGCGTTGCTGGCGCTGAACTGGCGGCGACTTGCCGATGGGCTGGGGACCACGCTGGACCAGGGCGCCCGGGACTCGCTGCTGCCGATCTTCAACACCGCAAGCCTGGTGGGCTTCGGCGCGGTGATCGCCTCGCTGTCGTCGTTCGGGCTGATCCGGGACTGGGTCGTTACCATCGGCGGGAACAACCCGCTGATCTCGCTGGCGGTCGGCACCAGTCTGCTGGCCGGGATGACGGGCTCGGCCTCGGGAGGGATGTCGATCGCGCTGGCGACGCTGGGCGAGACCTATCTGGAAATGGGGCTGGCCGCCGGGATCTCGCCCGAACTGCTGCACCGGGTGACGGCCGTGGCCACCGGAGGGCTCGACGCGCTGCCGCACAATGGCGCGGTGATCACCCTGCTTACGATCTGCGGACTGACCCATCGCGAGGCCTACCGCGACATCGCCGTGGTGGCGGT
>SKWP01000341.1 GCA_007128865.1 Paracoccaceae bacterium | reverse complement strand
GGTCGTTGACGATGAAGGGGTAGATCACCGGCAAGGCCCCGGTCAGCGCCTCGGGCCAGCAGGCCGATGACAGCGCCACCGCCTTGCCCGGCAGCCATTCCAGCGTGCCATGGGCGCCGATGTGGATCATCGCGTCGCAACCCGCCGTCTGTCGCAGCCACAGGTAGAAGGCGACATAGCCGTGCCGCGGCACCCGGGAAAGGTCGTGGTATTCGGCGTCGCGCCCGGCCGGCGTGCCCCGTTCGGGTTGCAGGGCAACCAGCGCCTTGCCGCGGCGCAGGGCGGCAAAGGCAAAGGCATCGCCGTCGCAGGCCGGGTCGTCCTCGGGCCGGCCCCAGGCGGCGGCGAGTGCTGTGCGCAGCCCTTCCGGCAGGGTTTCGAGCGCGGCGCGATATGCCGCCATCGGCCAGCGCAGCCGGGTTTCGGCCAGCGCCGTTGCCAGCGCCGCCCCGCCGCTGCCGGTGTCGTGGCCGGCCTCGGCCAGATCGGCCAGCATCGCCTCGGCCGAGGCCAGCGCATCCAGACCCACCGCATGGGCCATCTGATAGGCCTTGCCGGGGTAGGTTGACAGCACCAGGGCCAGCCGGCGTTCGGCCGGGTCTGTCCGGCCCAGGCGCACCCAGCCGGCGACCCGGTCGGCAATCGCGGCGATCCGCTCGGCGCAGGCGCCATGGCGGGCACGGGCGAATTGCAGGTCGGGGTCGCGCGGGGCGAATTCCTTGAAGCTGGCCACCCCGGCCAGGATGCGGCCATCGACCTCGGGCAGCACGACATGCATGGCCAGATCGGCCGGCGACAACCCGCGTTCGGCCCCCTCCCAGGCGGCGCGGTCCGAGGTTGCCAGCGCCACCTGAAACACCGGCACCCCGGCGCCGTCGAGCGGGCTTTCGCCGTCGCTGCCACGGGCCGAAAAGGCGGTGGCATTGACCACCGCCACCGGCGCCAGAGCGGCCACCTGCCGGCGCAGCCAGCCGCCGGCCTCGGGGGCCTTCAGCGCCGGGGCAAACAGGCCCAGCGTGTCGAAACCGCGCGCCTCGAAGGCCCGGATCAGGGCTGCAACCGGGTCGGTATCGGCCGCCGCCAGCCAGGCGCGGTAAAAGGGGATGAGGATGCGCGGGCGGCGTGCCCCCAGCGCCCAGCCGGCCGGGCAGGTAACCCCGCTGTCCGGGTGCCAGGCGCCCAGCTGCGCCAACGCCCCCGCCCCGCGCACCGGCGCCGCATAAAGCCCCGCTGCCAGCGCCAGTTGTGCAAGGGCGGCAGCCGCGGCCCCGGCGCCGCCGGCATCGCACAGCCGGCCCAGCCGGTGCAGGGTGGAAACCGGCAGCGTCGAGGCATCTTCCAGCCGCTCGTCGCGGCGCCCGTCGCCGGGCAGGAAGGCCAGCGCGATGCCGCGTTCGCGCGCCAGCCGGGACAGTTCGCGCACGCCGTATTCCCAGTAGGGCACGCCACCGATCAGCCGCACCAGGATCCCGCGTGCGGACTGTGCGGTACTGTCGGCCCAGGTATCGACCGAAAGCGGATGGCGCAGCGCCGCGACATTGGCCAGCCGCAGGGTCGGCAGCCGGCCCTCGGGCCCGCCATGGGCATGCCATGCCGCGGCAAAGGCACCCAGATCGCTGTCGGAATACGACAGCACCAGCAGATCGGCCGGTGCCTGCCCCAGATCGGTCGGGGTGGCGGTTTCCTCCAGCCCGTGGCTTTCGCGGAAGATCACGTGCATTGCCGTACCCTTCCTGACGGCCCGGCCCCGGCCGTGCCGCCGCTACCCGACCAGCGCCGCGCGGATCGCGGCCGGGTCGATGGCATCATGCTCGGCGATGGCCACCAGATGGCCGCTGCGCGGCTCGCCGGGGTTCCAGGGGCGATCATACTGCATCCGCACCCGCGCGCCCACCGCCTGCACCAGCAGGCGCATCGGCTTGCCGCGCACCGCGACATGGCCCTTGACGCGCAGGATGTCGCGCGCGCGCGCCAGCGCCGCGATCCGCGCGCCGAGGGCTGCCGGGTCGTCGATCTCGTCGATGGAGAGCGAGACGGAATCGAAATCCTCGTGCTCGTGGTCGTCGGCGCCGTCGTGGTGGGAAGGGCGGGCGTCGAGATCATCCTCGGCTGCGGCCCCCAGACCCAGGATCACCCGCGGATCGACGGCGCCTTCGGCAACCTCGACCACCGGCAGCGGGCGCGGGGCCTCGGCGGCGATGACGGCGCGGGCGGCGGCGATGCCCTCGGGGCCGGCAAGGTCGGGCTTGGTCAGAAGCACGATGTCGGCGCAGGCGATCTGGTCCTCGAACACCTCCGACAGCGGGGTTTCGTGATCGATCGCGTCGTCGGCGGCGCGCTGGGCGTCCACCGCGGCCGGATCGGGGGCAAAGCGGCCGGCCGCCACCGCCTCGGCATCGGCCAGTGCGATAACCCCGTCCACGGTGATCCGCGACCGGATCGCCGGCCAGTCGAAGGCCTTGAGCAGCGGCTTGGGCAGCGCAAGGCCCGAGGTCTCGATCAGGATATGATCGGGGCGCGGGGTCAGGGCCAGCAGCGCCTCGACGGTGGGAATGAAGTCATCGGCCACGGTGCAGCAGATGCAGCCGTTGGCCAGCTCGACAATGTTCTCGGCCGGGCAGTCGGGCACCGCGCAGTCGCGCAGGATCTCGCCGTCGACGCCGACGCTGCCGAATTCGTTGACCACCACGGCCAGGCGGCGCCCTTGCGGGTTCTGCATCAGGTGACGGATGAGCGTGGTCTTGCCGGCGCCGAGAAAGCCGGTGATGACGGTGACGGGGATCTTGGCGAAATCGGTCATGGGCTGGGGGCCTCCGGCAGCGGCGGGATGCGGGCGATGCAGTTCTTGCGGAAATGCTCGGGGCGTTCGCGCCACGGTACCAGCCCGTCGGGGGCGGCGCGGTAGCGCAGCGCGCCATCGATCACGGTGGCGACGTCGCGGGCCGGGTCGAGATTGCCGTAGACATAGGTCCAGCGGCCCGGACCGCGCAGCGCCACGGTGCAGCCGCGCGAGCAGTTGGACAGGCATTCGACCGCGGTTACCCGGATGCCTTCGGGCAGCGCCGCGCCGAGCGCGCGGGCCAGAACCGCGCCGGGGCGGTCGGCATCGGGGTTCAGTTCGGGCACCGCGCCGGGCAGGTTGGCCGCCCGGCAGGTGGTGCAGACCAGCAGCTCGGCCGGGGACAGGGCGGGACCGGTCATGCCGTTGCCCGCCGCGGGCGACTGCGGCTGGCCCCTGCGGCCTGACCGGGCGCTGCCGGGGGCGCCTGCGGCCCTGCCGGGCGGCGGATGGAAACTGGTCGCATGTCTGTCCTCGCTCGCGGCAACGAACGGGGCCATGACGGGGAGGCGCGCGGCCTTGACCCGACACCGGAACACCCCGCCCGGTTTCGTCTTCGTCGCGCTGGCAGGTCTCCCGGCTTGCGGATGTCCGAGGCTGCGCCTCGGGCGGTCGTCCCGCCTTCCCGGCCATGGCGGCCAGTGGCATGGGGCGACCTCTCCGGTCACGGTCGCGGGGGCGGCTGCGCCTGGGGCCGGTGCCGACCCTGTCGCATTCCCTTTTCACCTGTCGTAAGACAGGCACCAGCACCCCCCGAATGCGCCAGCGCCGGGGGCAAGTCAAGCAGGGAAACGACAGCATGGACGATGCCGACGACAAGGCCGGTGGCAATCCCCACCCGACCCCGGAGGCCGCGCGCCACCGCGCCAAGATGCGGAAGATCAAGGCCGCCCGCGACCGGATGATGGAAACCCGGCAGGGCGAGAAGGGGCTGGTCATTGTCCATACCGGCGCCGGAAAGGGCAAGTCGTCCTCGGCCTTCGGCATGGTGCTGCGGGCCATCGCCCATGGCATGCCCTGTGCGGTGGTGCAGTTCGTCAAGGG
>SKWP01000307.1 GCA_007128865.1 Paracoccaceae bacterium | reverse complement strand
GTCTGCAGCCCGTGGCCGCCGATGCGCCAGAGCGCGTCCGGCACCCGCCGGGCAAGATCGGCCAGCGCGCGGCCCGAAAGCACCGCCAGCGCCCCGTCGAGCCGGGCGGCGAGCCCGACCAGCGCCGCGGCGGTGGCCGCGGGAAGGAACACCGCATCGGGGTCGGGGCCGATATCGGCCAGCGTGCCGTCGAAATCGAGCACCAGCGCCCAGCCCCCGGCCGGGCGGATGGCATCGGGCACCGCGTTGTTGCTGCCCGTCGGGGTCACGCCGGGATCGCGGCCGCAACCGGCCCGGCGGGTTCGGCGGCTGCTTCCAGCGCGGCGATGAAGCTGCGCCGCCAGGCGGTCAGGTCGTGTTCGGCGACCTCGGCGAAAAGCGCGCGCCAGCGTTCCTGCCGCTCTTCCAGCGGCATCTCAAGCGCCCTGCGGATGGCTTCGGCCATGGCACCGATATCGTGGGGGTTGACCAGCAGCGCGCCTTGCATCCGTTCGGCCGCGCCGGCGAACTCCGACAGCACCAGCACGCCGGGGTCTTCGGCGTCCTGGGCGGCGACATATTCCTTGGCCACGAGGTTCATGCCGTCGTGGAGCGGCGTGACCAGCCCCACCCGCGCCAGCCGGAACAGCCCGGCCAGCATCTCGCGCGGGTAGCCGCGGGCGAGGTAGCGGATCGGGGTCCAGTCGAGATCGGAATAGTCGCCGTTGACCCGCCCGGCGAGGCGGTCGAGTTCCTCGCGCAGGTCGCGGTAGGCGCCGACAGTCTCGCGCGAGGGTGGCGCGATCTGCAGCAGGCTGACCCGGCCGCGGAGGGTTTCGTTTTCGTCCAGCAGCCGGCCGAAGGCCTGCAACCGCTGGGGCAGGCCCTTGGAATAATCCATCCTGTCGACGCCGATCACCAGCGCGCGGTTCTCGATCAGGCGGCCCAGGCGCGTGGCGGCGGCGGCGGCCTCGGGCGCGACCGCGAGGCGGGCGAAATCCTGTGCATCGATGCCGATGGGAAAGGCCGCCACCCGCATGCTGCGCCCGAAGCAGCGCAGCCGGCCGCCGGGCAGCAGTTCGGCACCGTGGTGCTGTTCCATGTAGCGGCAGAAGTTGTCCACGTCGCGCGCGGTCTGGAAGCCGATCAGGTCGTAATCGGCAAGTCCCCTTGCCAGACGCGCATGCTGGGGCAGTGCGGTAAACACCTCGGGCGCCGGAAACGGGATGTGCAGGAAGAACCCCACCGGCCCCTGCCAGCCGCTGTTGCGCAACTCCTGCCCCAGCAGCATGAAATGATAGTCATGCACCCAGACGATATCGTCCTGCCGCAGAAGCTGGCACAGCAGCCCGCCAAAGCGGCGGTTGACCGCGGCATAGGTGTCGAAGGCCTCCTGGTCGAAATGCGCCAGATCGACCCGGTAGTGGAACACCGGCCAGATGGTGCGGTTGGCGTAGCCGAGGTAATAGCCCTGGTATTCCGCCTCGGTCAGATCGGCGAGCGCGAAATCGACCGCCCCTTCCACGAACAGGCGCACCCCGCGGGTTTCCCGCGCCAGCGTGTCGCCCGACCAGCCGAACCAGACGCCGCCGCCGCGTTCGCTCAGCGCATCCCAGAGTGCGACCGCCAGGCCCCCGGCGCGGGGTTCCTGCGGGCGCGCGGTGCGGTTCGAGGCAACGATCAGACGGCCCATGGCAGATGTCCTTGCGCGTGCCGGGCGGGGCCTGCCGGGCCGGGCCTCGGATTGCGAAGGGGTTTGCAACGTGCATCCATGCGACCGGCCGCAGGCATCCGGTCGTGACGCATGTCATCGGCATTGCCCATGTCCGAGCCCCTTTTCCCGGTCTGGACGACAGATCGAGGGCGGTTGGCAGACCATCCCTGATCAAAAGATAGGGACTGTTCGCGACAGCGCAACAGTCAGGATGACACATGACCTGCCCGGCACCGGCCGATCGCGCGGTAATCGGGCGGGGCTGGTGAAATGTCGGGCAGTCTACGGCCACGCCGCGGCCTGGCGGCGGCGGCGCGACCGTGTCACCGGGCCGGCGGGATGCAAAGGCGCAGCCCGGCTGTGTCGCGACCCAGTGGCTGCCCGGTACGGCGATCAGTCCAGCGAGCGGATATAGGCGGCCAGATTGTCGACCTCGGCATCCGTCAGGCGCAGGAAGGGCGGCATGAAATCATGCGGGCGGCGGATCGCGGCAACAAGCGCCGCATGGCTCTGACCGGACATTGCGGCAAAGGGCGGGCCGGCATCGGCGTGGCGCGGTTCGGGCCCGGCCAGCACATGGCAGGCATTGCACCAGCGTTCGGCCAGTGCCAGCCCCGCGGCGGCGTCGCCGGCCTGCAGGGGCGCGGCGGCGCCGGCCAGCATCATGGCGAGCCCGGCGATCCCGAGGGCGCGACCGGTAAATCCTCGTTTCTGCCGCGGCATGATTGTCCTCCGTTCCGGCAGCCCCGGCCGGCGGGGCGAATCCAGCATAGCGCAGGGCTGGCAGCGATGAAATCGCCCCTGCGTGCCGCATTTGCCCTGATTGCGGGGGATTGACCCACATCAAGGCATCCCCATGCCCCTGCGGCTAGGCTTTTGTCTGTCCCGTCGGGCGCCGGCCTTGCGCCGCGCATTCTGCCCCGGCCTTTACCGGAGGGTAACCGAGCATGGTACAGGACATCATCCGCAAGCCCGCCCGCCGCCTTGCCGGCGCCGCCGACGGGACCGGCTGGAAGGCTGCACGCCAAAGGCTCGCCGGGTTGCCCGATGGCGGGCTGAACATCGCGCATGAGGCGCTCGGGCGCCATCTGGCCGAGGGCCATGGCGATGCCGCGGCGATGATCTGGCTGGGGCGCGACGGCAGCCGCAGGACACTGACCTACGCCGAGCTTGCGGCACAGGCGGCACGGTTCGCCGCTGTGTTGCAGGCGCATGGCATCGGGCGCGGCGACCGGCTGTTCCTGCTGGCCGGGCGGGTGCCCGGGCTATACGCCGCCACGCTGGGCGCGCTGGCCGCGGGGGTTGTCGTCAGCCCGCTGTTCGCCGCCTTCGGGCCCGAGCCGGTGCGGGCACGGATGGAGATCGGCGGCGCCAAGGTTCTGGTCACCACCGCCCAGCACTACCTGCGCAAGGTCGCGCCGTGGCGCGCCGAAATGCCGGGGCTCAGGCTGGTGCTGATCATCGGCCCCGAAAGCGATGCGGAGGCGCCCGAGGGCTGCGTCGCCCTTGGCCCGGCCATGGCCGCGGCGCCGGACCGGTTTTCGGTGGTACCGACCGGGCCGGAGGACATGGCGCTTCTGCACTTCACCTCGGGCACCACGGGCCTGCCCAAGGGGGTGGTGCATGTGCACGAGGCCGTGGTCGCCCATGCCGAAACCGGGCGTCTGGCGCTCGATCTGCGGCCCGGCGATATCTACTGGTGCACCGCCGATCCCGGCTGGGTGACGGGGATGAGCTATGGCATAGTCTCGCCACTCTGCAACCGCGCGACGCTGGTGGTGGACGAGGCCGAATTCGACCTCGAACGCTGGTATGGCATCCTGGAACGCGAGCGCGTGCAGGTCTGGTATACTGCGCCCACCGCCATCCGAATGATGATGCGTGCCGGGGCAGAGGCCGCCAAGGGGCATGATTTCAGCGCGCTGCGCTTTCTGGCCTCGGTCGGTGAGCCGCTGAACGCCGAATGCGTGCTCTGGGGGCAGCAGGTGTTCGGCCTGCCCTTCCATGACAACTGGTGGCAGTCGGAAACCGGCGGCATCATGATCGCCAACACCGCCGCCATGGACATCAAGCCCGGCGCCATGGGCAAGCCCCTGCCGGGGATCGAGGCCGGGATCGTTCAGGTCGAGGGCGAGACCGTCACCGAACTGCCCGATGGCGAGATCGGCGAGCTTGCGCTGCGGCCCGGCTGGCC
>SKWP01000101.1 GCA_007128865.1 Paracoccaceae bacterium | reverse complement strand
CAGCGCGATCTTCCAGAAGATCGTAAAGCGCGACGCGCCGAGCGACCGCAGGATGTCGCGGTATTCGGGTTCAAGCGTCGAAAGCCCGATAGCGACCGATACGGCTATGGGAAAGAACGAGATCATGAAGGCGACAAGCACGGTGTTGAAATCATGCTTGCCGATGAAGATCAGCGCCACCACCGGTACCACCGTCGCCTTGGGAATGGCGTTGAAACCGACCAGCAGCGGGTAAAGCGCATCGTTCATGGTTCGGCTGAGCCCCATGACCATGCCCAGAAGCGTGCCGACAACAACCGCCACGCCCAGCCCGACCACAGTGCGCCAGAGGGTCTGCCAGCCGTATTCCAGAAACAGCCAGCGAAACCGCCAGAAGGCCGGCCACAGATCGGACGGGGCGGCCATCTTGAAGGTGGGAAAACCCATGTACCAGACCCAGTATTCCCACAGCGCAAGGAATATGGCGATGGCAATCAGCGGGGTCAGGATGCGTTGCAGCGTTTGCCGGCCGTTCACGTTGCGGTCTCCGTACTGGTGGCGGGCTCGGCCGTACGGCCCTGGGCAATCTCGATCTGCCGGCGCAGCGTGGCCAGCCATTCGACCGACCGGGCGGTATAGAGCATGTCGATGGGCCGGATGCCCGGCATGTCGATATCCAGCACATACTGGGTGCGCGCCGGCCTGCCCGAAAGCACCACCACCTGATCGGCAAGATACACGCTTTCGCGCAGGTCATGGGTAATCAGGAGCGCGGTAAAGGATTCCTCGGCCCGCAACCGGTGCATGAGCTGCCACAGGTCTTCGCGGGTAAAGGCATCCAGCGCGCCGAAGGGTTCATCGAGGATCAGCACCTCGGGCCGGTGCACCAGCGACCGGCACAGCGACGCCCGCTGCCGCATGCCGCCGGAAAGCTCGGAGGGGCGCTTGTCCTCGAAGCCTTCGAGCCCCACCAAGGCCAGCAGTTCGCGTGCCCGGGCTTCCTTCTTTGCCTTCGGCATGCGCGGATCGACAATCTCGAGCGGCAGGATCACGTTCTGAAGGATCGTGCGCCATTCCAGCAAGACCGGGTTCTGAAAGGCCATGCCCACGCTGCGGCGCGGGCTGCGTACCCGTTCGCCATGCAGCCAGACCTCGCCCTGGTCGGGAAACATCAGCCCGGCGATCAGCCGTGTCAGGGTGGACTTGCCACACCCCGAAGGGCCGACAACGGCGCAGAAACCGCCTTCGGGTATGGCGATTTCCAGATTGTCGAGCACCGGCAGCGGCCCGGCCGCGGTCTTGTAGGCGTGGGTCACGCCCCTGATTTCGATGAGATTTGTCATGGTATCCCGCACCGGCGGCAATGGGCGACCCCGACACCGGGGCGGGGTCGCCGGGGCGGCGGCTACTGCATCATGCGCAGGCTGGCATCGGGCAGGAAACCCGCATCAAAGAACCGCGCCGGGTCGGGTTCGGTGTTGAATTCATAGGTCATGGCGATCTGCTCGATCGAACGGGCGAAACGCGCGTCATCGATGCCACCGACACCGTTTTCCATTACCCAGTCGGTCAGGATGTTGTCGCGCAGCGCTATCTCGAGCCGCCGCTCTTCCAGCCCCGAATCCAGCGCGGGATTGCGCGCCGCAATCGCAGCCACGCCGGCGGCGGGGTCTGCGACCGTGTCGCGCAGCCCGGCCACCACCGCGGTCAGAAAGCCGGTCACCGCATCGGGGTTCGCAGCGGCGAAATCCGTGTTCACGATGATCGCGTTTCCATACAGGTCCACACCGTAATCGGCCATCAGCAGCACGGTCAGATCGTCTTCCGGCACACCCAGACGGCTGGTGCCGAGAAACGATGTGAAGGAAAAGCCGGTCACGGCGGCAACCTGCCCCTCGGCCAGCATCGGTTCGCGGGTGGGAAAGCCCACCGGTTCGATGGTGATGGCACTGGTGTCGAGATCGTTCTCCGCGGCGAAGATCGGGAATTGCGCCCAGGCGCCATCGGGCGGCGGCGCACCCAGCACCCGGCCTTCCAGATCCTTCGGCGTCTCGATCCCGAGGCTCTTGCGGCCGACGATGGCAAAGGCCGGTTTGTCATAGAACATCATCACCGCGGTGACCGGTGCATCGGGGTTCTGGTCGATGAACTTGATCAGGCTGGCCATGTCCGCAAATCCGACCGGAAAGGCGCCGGTGGCGACCTTCGGAATGGCGTCGAGCGATCCCTGCCCGGCGGTCACCTCGACGCTCAGACCCTGGGCGGCGAAATGGCCGTTGTCGATGGCCAGGAAATAGGGCGCCGAAGGCCCTTCAAAACGCCAGTCCAATGCAAAGGGCATGTTGGTCTGGGCCAGCGCGGGCCCGGCAAGCAGGATGGTTGCGGCCGCAGTGGCAAGCGGTTTGTGGAACATGTGTGCTGTCTCCCCGTTGAGTGGCTTCTTTCCGGCCTTGCGCCCCGCATGGGCCGCTGTCCAGATCGGACCGGGCATGCGCACCAGATGCGGGCTTCCCGCGCAGAAGTGCCGGGCGATTCCCCAACTGGCGCCTCGAATTTAGGCGAAGCGCGATCTTCAGGGAAGCGTCCAAAGCGACAGGGCCGGAATTCCCGCCGGTTTACAGGTGCAGCCGCAGGCGCAGAAAGCCCTCGTTCGACATCCCGCATGGCTGCGGTCTGTAGTCGGCAATCTCGTCCAGGCAGGATTGCGCGGCCGGGGCGGTCTCGAACAGGACACTGCGGCCGGGTTGCGGCACAAAGCGGCGCCTGGCCGGGCGCAGCGGCCCGAACTGCGGGCTATCGCTGAAGTGGCTGGCCAGGGCATCCCGGCCATAGGTCGGCCGGACATGTATCCGCCGTTCGGCGCCGATAACGGGAAACGGCCCACCGCCATTGGCGCGGAAACTGCTGGTAACCAGCACGAAACGGTCGGCATCGCGCACCGGACGGTCGCCGAAACACAGCTCGCGTATCCGCCCCGCGCCGGTGCCGACCCGGGCGCCGCAGGCATCGAAAAGCGGCGGCGCGGACAGATCGATGCCATAGTCCAATCCGTCGATGACATCATAGTTCCAGCCGGCGACGTTGCCGTCGGTCAGATGCTGCGCGGTTTGGCCGTCATCTTGGGTTCGGGGAAGGCCGCAATACAGCCCGGCAACCCGCTCGAGCCAATCGCGGATCTCGGCCCCGCTGAGGTGAAGCGCGGCAAGCAGGTTGGGAAACGGATAGAGGTCGTGCATGTGGCGCATGGCAAGCGGGCCCGGCGGCACATTGGTATAGGCGTCGGGGCCGCCCGCCCCGCCGGTGCGATAGCAGGGAACCGCGACGAGCACCGGGACACCGGGCGGCAATTCAGCGCCGGATGCATGCTGCAACCAGTGCCGATGCGCCCGGGCCACAACCCGCTGCACCGGGCTGTCGCCAAGCAGGGCAAAGAAACTGTGCAGCGCCGTATCCGTGTGCCCGAGAACCGCGCGCACATGCGCCAGGGTGCGGGAATGGGCGGTTTGCACCGCTTTCCTGACGCGGGCGGCCGCCGGTTCATGGTCAAGGCGACTGCCGTCCGGGCATTCCGATCGTGCGGGCTGAACCTGTACATGTGAACCGGCAATGCGCCAGGCCCCGGCCAGGTTGACGCGAAGGTCCAGGTCGATGATGCCGAGATGGCTTCCACCCTGACCGGCCATGACGGCCGGCCGCCCCGCAATCCTGCCCGCGCGCGGGTCGGTCTGCGGATGCCCGCGGAAGGCGACGCCGGGAAAGACCTCGTGCATGTGCCCCATCAGCAGGGCATCGATGCCGGGCAAACGCGCCAGCGCAAGGGCGGCATTCTCGGCCCCGGCCATGTCGTCATCGGCGCCGATGCCGGTGTGGGCCAGTGCCAGAACCAGATCTGCCCCGCGGGCCCGCAGTT
>SKWP01000285.1 GCA_007128865.1 Paracoccaceae bacterium | reverse complement strand
GCCACAGATACTGCCCGAAGGTGCCGCAGATCAGGCTGTCGGCCTCGCCGCGATGCACCATCACCGCACCGATGGCGGTGGTGTTGGTGCGCATCACCGCCCGCGCGATGTCGGGCGTGACCCCGCGCCGTTCCATCAGCCCGTGATAGGTTTCCCAGTATTCGCGATAGCGGGGGTCATCCTCGGGGTTGACGATCTGGAAATCGCGGTCGGGCCGGATCGGCAGACCGGCCCGTTCGCAGCGGCGCGCCACAACCTCGGGCCGGCCGATCAGGATCGGGACTTCGGTGGTTTCCTCCAGAATCGCGTTGGCGGCGCGCAGCACACGCTCGTCCTCGCCCTCGGCAAAGACGATGCGGCGGCTGGCGGCGCGTGCGGCCTCGAACACCGGGCGCATGATCATGGCCGAACGGAACACCGACCCGTCGAGCTGCGCCTTGTAGGCGGCGATATCGGCGATCGGTCGGGTGGCAACGCCGGATTCCATTGCAGCCCTGGCCACCGCACTGGCGACCACGCCCATGAGCCGCGGGTCAAAGGGCTTCGGGATAAGGTAATCGCGCCCGAAGCGCATCTGTTCGCCCTGATAGGCGGCGGCGGCCTCGGCGCTGGTGGTGGCACGGGCCAGTGCGGCGATGCCCTCGATGCAGCCAAGCTGCATCGCGTCGTTGATCTCGGTCGCGCCGACGTCCAGCGCGCCGCGGAAGATGAACGGAAAGCACAGCACGTTGTTGACCTGGTTTGGATAATCCGACCGGCCGGTGGCGATGATGGCATCCGGCGCCACCGATCGCACGGCTTCGGGCTGGATTTCGGGGGTCGGGTTGGCCAGCGCAAAGACGATGGGCGGCGAGGCCATGCGTGCCACCAGTTCCGGCGTCAGCACCCCCGGCCCCGAAAGGCCGAGGAACAGATCGGCACCATCGATCACCTGATCCAGGCCGCGTGCGTCGGTGGTCTGGGCAAAGGCGGCCTTTTCGGGGTTCATGTCCACCGCGCGGCCGGTGTGGACGAGCCCGTGAATGTCGCACAGCCAGATGTTCTCGCGTTTGACCCCCAGCTTCAGCAGCATGTTCAGGCAGGCGATGCCCGCCGCACCGCCGCCGGTTGACACCACCTTGATGTCCTCGAACCGCTTGCCGGCCACCCGCAGCGCATTGGTCGCAGCCGCGCCGACCACGATGGCGGTGCCGTGCTGGTCGTCGTGAAAGACCGGGATATTCATCCGTTCGCGGCACAGCCGTTCGACGATGAAGCAGTCGGGCGCCTTGATGTCCTCCAGGTTGATGGCGCCGAAGGACGGCTCCAGCGCGCAGACGATGTCGGCCAGGCGCTCGGGGTCGGATTCGGCCAGTTCGATGTCGAAACAGTCGATGTTGGCGAATTTCTTGAACAGGACCGCCTTGCCTTCCATCACCGGCTTTGCGGCCAGCGGGCCGATGTTGCCAAGTCCCAGAACCGCGGTGCCGTTGGTCACGACGGCGACAAGGTTGCCACGCGCCGTGTAGCGTACCGCGGTGGCCGGATCGGCGCGGATTTCGTTGCAGGCCTCGGCCACGCCGGGCGAATAGGCGCGGGCCAGGTCGCGGCCGTTGGCCAGCGGCTTGGTAGGGCGGATTTCCAGCTTTCCCGGCCTGGGCAGGGCATGATAGTCAAGCGCCGCCTGCCGTGCGGCTTCCTGCTTGGGGTCGCTCATGGGTCGCCCTCCCGGATTGTTTAATGCTAAACCATCTTGGTTTGGCTGATAGCGGCGGGATCGTGCCGAAGCAAGCTTATCATGATCTGCGGCCATGCTTGCAACCGCGTTGCGCCCGCCGCATTCTGAGAAGGTTGCCGGACGGAGAATTGCCATGGACCTTTGCGATCATGCCCGCGCCGTGCGCGAAAATGCCCACGCGCCCTATTCCGGCTTCAAGGTGGGTGCGGCGATCCGAACCGCCTCGGGCGCCGTGTTCACCGGCTGCAATGTCGAGAACCTCGCCTTTCCGCAGGGGACCTGCGCCGAGGCCGGTGCCATCGCCGCCATGGTGGCCGCCGGCGAGCGCACAATCGCCGAGGTTGCCGTGGTCGCAGACAGCGACGATCCGACACCGCCCTGCGGCGGGTGCCGGCAGAAACTGTCCGAATTCGCCGGTCCGCAGGTGCCGGTGACCATGGCCACGCTGGAAGGCCGGCGCCTTACCATGACCATGGCCGAACTTCTGCCGGGTGCGTTTTCGCCGGCCCACATGGGGCGGGTGTGATGGACGCCCGCGCCGTGAATGCTGCGCTGCGCCGCCGCGAACGGCCGGCGCCGGAAGCGGTGCGCTGGTTTGCGCAGGGCATCGCATCGGGCGCGGTCAGCGATGCACAGGCCGGCGCCTTTGCCATGGGCGTCTGCCTGACCGGGCTTGGCACCGCGGGCCGGGTGGCGCTGACCGAGGCGATGCGCGATTCCGGCCGGGTGATGACGTGGGATCTGCCCGGCCCGGTGGTCGACAAGCATTCCTCCGGCGGTATCGGGGATTGCGTGTCGCTGATCCTCGCGCCGGCGCTGGCGGCCTGCGGGGCACATGTGCCGATGATCTCGGGGCGCGGGCTGGGGCACACCGGCGGCACGCTGGACAAGCTCGAATCGATCCCGGGGTTTTCGGTCGAGGCCGATATCGCGACGTTGCAACGCCTTGCCCGCGACCCCGGCTGCGCCATCGTCGCCGCCAGCGCCGATCTCGCCCCGGCCGACAGGCGGCTTTATGCCATCCGCGACGTGACCGGAACGGTCGAAAGCATCGACCTGATCACCGCCTCGATCCTGTCCAAGAAACTTGCCGCCGGGCTTCAGGCATTGGTGCTGGATGTCAAATGCGGCTCCGGCGCCTTCATGAAGACCCCGCCCGAGGCCGAGGCGCTGGCGACCGCGCTGGTGGAAACCGCGCAGGGGGCCGGCTGCGCAACTGCCGCGCTGGTCACCGACATGGACCAGCCGCTGATCCACGCCGCCGGGAATGCGCTGGAGGTGATCGCGGTGATGGAGGTGCTCACCGCCTCGGCCAGCCATCCGCGCCTGCACGACCTGACCTGCGCGCTGGGCGGCGAGGCGCTGGCGCTGGCGGGGCTGGCCGCAACGGCAGACGATGGCGCGCTGCGGATTGCCGATGCCATCGCATCGGGGCGCGCGGCCGAACGTTTCGGCGCCATGGTCGCCGCGCAGGGCGGCCCGGCCGATTTCGTGCACCGCTGGCGCGACCGGCTGCCGGCAGCCCCGGTGCAACGGGTGGTCGCGGCCCGCGCGGCCGGCCATGTCGCCGCCATCGACGGCGAGGCGCTGGGCCTTGCGGTGGTCGCCATGGGCGGCGGCCGGGTGCGCGGCGGCGAGGCCATCAATCATGCCGTGGGGCTGTCCGACCTGATGCCTCTTGGCGCCGAAATAGCCATCGGCCAGCCGCTGGCCGTGGTGCATGCTGCAGAGCCGGCCGCCGCCGAGGCTGCGGCGGCTGCGGTGCGCGCGGCCTATGCCATTGGCGATCCGCCTGCGCTGCCGCGGCTGGTCCGGAACAGGCTGGGCTGATGCCGCGCGCGTTTCTGGTGGTGCTCGATTCGGTCGGCATCGGCGGCGCACCCGATGCCGACCGTTTCGGAGATGGCGGCGCCAACACCGTCGGCCATATCGCGCTGGCCTGTGCGCAGGGCCGGGCCGAAAAGGGGCGCAGCGGGCCCTTGCGGGTGCCGGTGCTGGATGGGCTCGGGCTGGGCGCGGCATTGCGACTGGCCTCGGGGCAGGAGGCGCCGGGTCTGGGCGCACCCCCGCGGGGCCTGTGGGGTGCCGCGACCGAGCATTCGCCGGGCAAGGACACGCCCTCGGGGCACTGGGAACTGGCCGGCGTGCCGGTGCCGTGGGAATGGCACTTTTT
>SKWP01000455.1 GCA_007128865.1 Paracoccaceae bacterium | reverse complement strand
TGGCCGTGTCGCCGGGCGCGATCCGGCCGCTGGCGTCCACTGCGACGCGGTTTGCGGCAATGCGAAAGGTTTCAAGCTCAACCAGACCGTCCGCCCTTGTCAGCGCGACATCGACCCCGGACACGCCTTGCAGCAGGCCGTCGATCTCGGCAATGCCCGTCGAAAGATCGCGCCCCTCGGCCCCTGCGACCAGCCGTTGCAGCCCGTCGGCTTCGGTATAGCGCGCATTGCCGACCAGCCGCCCGCCATAGCCAAGCCCGAGCACCGACAGGTCACGAAAGACAAGGTCGGCCGTAACATCGCCGGCGCCGGTCGCCACCCGGCCGGACAGGTTCGCCGAAAGCGTCTGCGCCTCGGCGCCGATATGGCGGATCTCGGTACCGGTGGTGTCGCGCCGCACCGATGCGGCGATCTGGCTCGATCCGGCCAGCAGACGGTCCAGTTCGTCGATCCCCGCCTGAAGATCCTGCCCCGAAAGCCGTGCGGTCAGATCGAAGGCGCCGGTCAGGGGCGATGCCTCGCCTTCCAGAACACCGCGCAGCATTCCGCCCAGCGGCCGGCCGGCCAGCACCGACAGCCGCCCCAGATCCTCGGCGCGCGCCTCGACGCGCCCGGCAACGCGCGCGCATTCCACCTGCGCGGCCCCGTTGAGCATGAAATCGCGCCCGGCGACCCCGAAGCTGCGCAGGGCCAGCGGCCGGCCATCGGCCCAGACAAGGCTGGCTCGCCCGGTGACAGCCGGCCCGAGCGCTTCGGCCAGCCCCCGGTCGGACGGCGCAAGGCCTTCGGCAGAAAAGCGGAAATCGGATTCAAAGCCGCGCCCTTCGGCATCCCGGAAAATGCGCCCCTGCCCCTCCAGCCCGAGCATCGCGGCCGCAAACTGCGGCGTGTCGAGGTCTTCGATCGCGATCTCGGCGACCCAGTCCTCGCCCTTGGATGCATCGAAATCCAGCAGCAGCCGGATGCGGTCCACCGTTGCATCGCCGTCACCGACCGGCAGCAGCGCGGGGCTTCCGTCGCGGGTGGCAACCAGGCCACGCAGCTGCATCACCTCGGGCAGGCGGTCGGGCCCGAGCAGGAAATTGCCCGACAGCGAAAGCTTTTCGGCCCGAAGGTCGAGGAAGTCCACGGCAAGCCGGCCATCGGCCAGCGCGGCGCCTTCGGCCACGAACTGCACGCCATCGCCGAAGAACGGATGCAGGTCAGGATCGAGAAACGGGGCAATATCGCCGCCAAGTACGGCGCGGAACCGCTGTTCGAGTGCGGCCGAGCCATCATCGGCAACGACGCTTTCGGATCGCAGGTCGACCTGTCCGGCAAGCCGGGTCACGTCATCGGTGGCCAGAAACACCTGCGCCGCGAAATCCGAAAGCGGGCCTGTCCCCGCCACCTCGAAAGCGGTCGAAGGGCGGCCGGGAAGATCGAGAAGACGCGCGGCTATCCCGTCGGCCTGTTCGTCCAGCGCGAGGTCGATATCGAGCACGCGGCTTGTGTTGTCGAAACTGCCCTGAAGGCGAAACAGCCCGTACGGGCCGTCGATGCGCCGGGCTTCGAGCCGGGTTTCGCCCGCCCCCGCGGCCAGACGCGCGCTGCCTTCGAGGCTCAGCGCCGTGGCTTCGCCCAGCACCGGCGCGCCGAGCCGGACCGCATCGATGCGCAACTGCCCCACCCGCACCGAAACCGGCAGTTCGGGCAGGCTGAATTCCCGCGCCTCGGGTGCCGGCAGGTCGGGCCCGGTATCGGATGCAACCGGCATGCGGTGCAGGATGATCTCTTCTGCGGCAAGCTCGTTGACCTCGATCTGCCGGCGCAGCAGGGCGGCGCGGTTCCAGTCCAGCACCGCGCCGCGCAGGACCAGCCACACGCCTTCGTCATCGGCGATGCTGAGTTCGGTTATGGTCGCCCGTGACGAAAGCGCCCCCTCGAACCCGATGATGCGCACCTCGCGGCCGGCGTCGGACAGGGCATCCTGCAGAAGCCCGGTAATGAAGCCAACGTCTTCCTGCGGGGTCTGTGCCGGCACCGGCTGCGGCATCAGCAGCGCAAGGCCGGCCGCCGCGGCCAGCGCCCGTATCCCCCGACGACAGCGGGCACCGGATGCCACCGCCCGGGCCATCAGAACGCCTGCCCGATGCCGATGTAAAGCTGCAGCCCGTCGCCCGTGGCCCCCCTGACCGGCCCCGCAAGATCGACCCGGACAGGGCCGATTGCCGTGTTGTAACGCAGGCCAAGCCCGGCGCCGGCGTGCCAGTCACCGCCACCAAGCGCCCTGGCCGAGATATAGCCGGCATCGGCAAACCCCACCACGCCGATGGTTTCGGTGATGCTGGCGCGCAGTTCGCCGGAAACGGCGGCAAAGCCCCTGCCCCCCGACCGAACCGTGCAGCCCGGCGGCCCGCCCGGACACGGGCTTGTCACCGCCAGCGACTGGAATGGCTGGCCGCGGACGCTGCCGCCGCCACCGGAATAGAACAGAAAGCCGCGCGGGGTCCGGAACAGTTCGGCCCCGACAACGGCGCCGGCCTGAAACCGCGCAGCCAGGACAAACCGCCCGTCATCGCCCGGCGAAACATAGCCGCGGGCGTCAAGCTTGACCTGCGCCCCGGAATCCGCCCCCGAAATCCCGACAAAGGGGGTCAGAGCGGCTTCGAGAAAATAGCCGCCGGTCGGGTTGCGTTCGTCGTCGCGCAAATCCCGGGTCAGCGAAAGCGGCAGCGTGGCGGTGATCAGGCTGCGCCGGCCGGCAGCGTCGGTCACCCTTTCGTAGCGATAGCCAAGGGCTGCCTCGGCGGTCAGCCGGTCCGAAAAAAGATGCGTCACCCCGACCGAAAACGTCGCCCGGCGCACCCGGTAATCGCGTTCGCTCAGCCGTTCGGCCCCGGTATCGACAAAAAGCGTGGTTTCGGGCGTGAAGGTTGCCGGGCGCTGGAAGCGCCCCGACAGCCTGTAGTCGGTGCCGCTGATCCGCGAACCGATGCCGCCGATCTCGCCCTCGACGCGCAGCCGTTCGGCCCCGCCCAGAAGATTGCGATGCAGCCAGAAGGCCGACAGCCGCACCCCGTCATCGGTATCGAATTCGGCGCCGAACCCGATCCGGCGCGGCGGGGCGTCGGCCAGCGCCACCTGCACGTCCAGGGTGTCGCCCGGGCCGAGTTCTTCGGCCTCGGCCAGCGCGACCGATGCAAAGGCACCGGTGCGGCGCAGCCTGCGGGCCGATTGTTCGGTCAGGGCCGGATCAAAGCGCTGACCTTCCGGAAAGCCGGCGATGGCGCGGATCCGGGCCTCGCGCACGGCGGCGCTGCCGGTGACATCGAAGCGGCCAAAGGTGACCGCCGGGCCGGGCTGGATGGCGATGCGGGCCGAAAGCGTGCCTGCACCGTGATCGGCCGTAATCTGCTGCTGACCGGGTGCGGCCATGGCATGCCCCGCGCTGCGCCAGCCATCCACCGCCGCGGCGGTACCGTCGCGAAGCTTGTCGCTGTAGGCCGGCTGTCCCGGCGCCAGCCCCTCGGGCAGGCCGGTTCCGGGTGCCAGCGGCGCGATCGACACATCGGCAAAGGCAAAGCGCGGGCCGGGATCAACGCGCACCTCGACCCGGCGGATGTTTCGGGGCGGATCGATGGGCGAGATTTCGGCCGCTTCCCGCCCGTCGAGCAGCACGCTGATCCTGCCGGAATAATGCCCCTCGGCATAAAGCGCGGCGATCAGGCGGCCGTATTCGGCCCGCGCGGTTGCAAAGAGTTCCTCGTCGTCGGGGCGCCCGGTTTCCGACAGCAGCAGCAGCGATGCCGCCCGCAGCCGGGTGGACAGCCGCGGCTCGCCCCCCGCGACATCAAACCCGAACGGGTCAAGCGCCGTGACCGGCAGCGGCAGAAGCGTGGCCGACAGCATC
>SKWP01000120.1 GCA_007128865.1 Paracoccaceae bacterium | reverse complement strand
CCGGTGCGCAATCCGACGCATGTGGTGCTTTCGGACGGGTCGGTGCGCAATGCCTATGAGGTACGGTTGCGCAACATGCACCATGAACCGCGCGACTTTGCCCTTTCGGCAGTCACGCAATACCCGATGGAAATGACGCTGGAAGGGATCAGCGGGCTGGTGGTGACAATCCCCGCCGACGAGATGCTGATCCAGCGGGTCTATCTTGTGGCGCCGGCCGACAGCCCCGCCGCGGCGGTCCAGCGTTCGGATGTGCGGCTCTGGGCCGAGGATGTCGAAGGGGGCGAGCGCATGCACGCCGATACGGTCTTCAACGGAAGGGGGAACTGAAATGAAACCGCTGACCGGACGAAAGGTTCTTGCCATCTGGTGTTGCTGCTTCGGGGTGATCATCAGCGTCAATCTGGTGCTGGCATTCCAGGCCGTGCGCAGTTTCCCGGGGCTGGAAGTGGCCAACAGCTATGTCGCAAGCCAGTATTTCAACGATCATCTGGCCGAACACCGCGCGCTGGGTTGGGAGGTCGCGGCCAAGGTCGAGGACGGCATCCTGGTGCTGAGCTTTACCGACGCAAACGGCACCCCGGTCGAGGTTGCCGCCCTGCAGGCAACGCTGGGCCGGGCCACCCATATACGCGAAGACCGCGAACCGGACTGGCGCTATTTCGGGGGGGTCTTCACCGCCCCGGCCGAGGATCTTGCGCCGGGCAACTGGAACATCCGGCTGGTGGCCACCGCGCCGGACGGAAGCCAGTTTCGCCAGCGCGTTGTCCTGCACCACCGCGAAGGCTGATCCGGTGCCGGCATGACCAGCGCCTTGCGTCCGCCCCCTTCGGCCTGCCCCGGCTGCGCCGTTGCCCCTGCCGCGGCAGGGCTGGCCGAAGCAGCCGCAGGCGCACGGTTGCTGCTTTCGCTGCCGACCATCCATTGCGCGGGCTGCATTTCCACCATCGAGCGCGACCTTGATGCCGCGCCGGGGGTGCGTTCGGCGCGGGTCAACCTGACGCTCAAGCGGGTTTCGGTCGATGCCGAGCCCGATATCAGCGCCGCCGACATCATCGCCCGGCTGGAACGGCTGGGCTATGAAGCGCACGAGCTCGACCCCGGCGTGCTGAGCATGACCGAAACCGACCTGCAGGGCCGCGACCTGCTGATGCGGCTGGGCGTGGCCGGTTTCGCGATGATGAACATCATGCTGCTGTCGGTGGCGGTCTGGGCGGGCGCTGCGGATGCAACCCGCGACATGTTCCACCTGATCTCGGCGCTGATCGCGATTCCGACGGTGGCGTTTTCGGGCCAGCCGTTTTTCCGGTCGGCTGTCCGGGCGCTGGCGGCGGGGCGTCTGAACATGGATGGCCCCATCGCGCTGGCGCTGATCCTGACCGTGGCCATCTCGCTTTATGAAACGCTGCAATCGGGCCAGCACGCCTATTTCGAGGCGGTGGTGATGCTGACCTTCTTCCTGCTGATCGGCCGGTATCTTGACTATCGCGCCCGTGCGCTGGCCCGGTCCGCCGCACAGGAACTGGCCGCGCTCGAGGTGCCGCGTGCCGTCCGGCTGCGCGACGGGGCCGAAACCACGGTGCCGGTTGCCGAGCTTGCGGTGGGCGATCTGGTGCTGGTCCGGCCCGGCGGCCGGGTGCCGGTGGACGGCGTGGTGGCGGCGGGGCGCTCCGAAGTGGACCGTTCGCTGCTGACCGGCGAAACCCTGCCGGTGGTAACCGCCGAAGGCGCCCATGTCAGCGCCGGGGAGGTCAACCTTACCGGGCCGCTGACCGTGCGCGTGACCGCTGCCGGCCGCGACAGTTCGCTGCACCGCATGGCCGATCTGGTGGCGGCGGCAGAATCGGCGCGCACCCGCTACACCACGCTGGCCGACCGCGCCGCGCGCGCCTATGCGCCGACCATCCCGCTGCTGTCGCTGGGGGCTTTCGTTGCCTGGATGTGGATTTCGGGCGGTGACCTGCGGCTTTCGGTCAATATCGCCATTGCCACGCTGATCATCACCTGCCCCTGCGCGCTGGGGCTGGCGGTGCCGGCGGTGGTGACGGCGGCGAGCGGCAAGCTGTTCCGCAAGGGGCTGCTGATCAAGGACGGCACCGCGCTGGAACGTCTGGCCGAGGTCGATACGGTCGTCTTCGACAAGACCGGAACGCTGACCATGGGCACACCGGTGCCCGACAACCTTGACGATCACCCGGTCGAGGCGCTGCAGGTGGCGCTGGCGCTGGCCGAAGGGTCCGGCCACCCGCTGGCGCTGGCGCTGGCCAGGGCGCTGCGCGGGCGCGGTCTGCAGCCGGCGGTGGTGGATGACTTGCGCGAGGCGCCGGGCTACGGTGTGCAGGGCGTCTGGCGCGGCCGGACTGTCAGGCTGGGGCGCGCCGGATGGGTGGGAACCACCCATGCAGCGACCACCGGCGCCTATCTTTCCCTGGGCGAGGAAACCCACAGCTTCACCTTTACCGACGCCCTGCGCCCCGGTGCCGAAGCGCTGGTGCGCGATCTCAAGGCTCAGGCCAAGGATGTCTGGCTGATCTCGGGCGATGTATCGGCGGCGGTCGAGGCGATGGCGCGGCGCCTTGGCATCGACCACTGGCAGGCCAATGCCCTGCCGGCCGAGAAAGCCGCAAAGGTTGCCGCGCTTCAGGCCGCCGGGCACCGTGTGCTGATGGTCGGCGACGGGCTCAACGATACCGTGGCGCTGTCATCCGCGCATGTGTCGATTTCGCCGGCCTCGGCGCTGGATGCGGCCCGCGCGGCTTCCGACATCGTGCTTCTGGGCCGCGACATTGCGCCGGTTGCCGACGCGGTGCGGATGGGCGGCCTTTCGTCGCGCCGGATACGCGAGAATTTCTGGCAGTCCGGCCTTTACAATGCCGTGTTCGTTCCGATCGCGCTGGTCGGGCTCTGTACACCCCTTTGGGCGGCCTTGGCGATGTCTGTCTCGTCGATTACGGTTTCGCTGAACGCCCTTCGGCTGAAATAGCCGCAACAATCCGCGGAGATTGCCATGGAGGTTCTGGCCATCCTGATTCCCGTGTCGCTGTTTCTGGGCGGCGTCGGGCTTGTCGCCTTCTTCTGGACACTGAAGAAGGGGCAGTACGACGACCCGGAAGGCGACAGCCGCCGCATCCTCGATACGAGCTGGGATGACCGCCCCAAGCCGACCCGCCGCGAGGATTGATGCCGTATCCGTCTGATCCGTTCAGGAAGCACGGGCGGGTAAGGACCGCCGGCCAACCGAACCGATCAGACGCATACCGAATCAAACCACCCGTTCGACCATCAGTTTCTTGATCTCGGCGATGGCCTTGGCCGGGTTCAGGCCCTTGGGGCAGGTCTTGGCGCAGTTCATGATCGTGTGGCAGCGATAGAGCTTGAACGGGTCGTGCAGGTCATCCAGCCGTTCGCCCGTAGCCTCGTCGCGCGAATCGATGATCCAGCGGTAGGCGTGCAGCAGTGCGGCCGGGCCTAGGTAGCGGTCGCCGTTCCACCAGTAGCTCGGGCAGGAAGTGGAACAGCAGGCGCACATCACACATTCATAAAGCCCGTCGAGCTTTTCGCGGTCGGCCTCGGACTGGCGCCATTCCTTGGCCGGGGTGTTCGACCTGGTTTCCAGCCACGGCATGATCGATGCGTGCTGGGCATAGAAGTGGGTCAGATCCGGCACCAGATCCTTGACCACCGGCATGTGCGGCAGCGGATAGATGGCGATGTCCTTGCCCGAGGCAACTTCATCGACACCATAGATGCAGGCCAGGGTGTTGACCCCGTCGATATTCATCGCGCAGGAACCGCAGATGCCTTCGCGGCAGGAGCGGCGGAAGGTCAGCGTCGGGTCGATTTCGTTCTTGATCTTGATCAGAACGTCCAGCACCATCGGCCCGCAGCTGTCCATGTCCACGAAATAGGTATCGACCCGCGGGTTCTGGCCGTCGTCGGGGTTCCAGCGATAGATG
>SKWP01000058.1 GCA_007128865.1 Paracoccaceae bacterium | reverse complement strand
GACGGGGCGAACCCGAGCCCCGGGATGATCTCGGATGCTGCGGAACCGTCGCTGGGCGTGGCCGATACGGCATTTCCGTGCCGGTCCACCACGCAGATATAGGAGGTGTCGAGCTGCCCGGCGAAATCCTCGTCCTCGTGCGGGCGCAGGGGGGCAACCGAATACCCGGGAATATCACCGGGCGGCGGCATGCCGGGTGTGGCCCGTTCCGGATTCACCATCGCGCGGCGCGCTGCGATGTAGTCCGGTGCCATCAGTTGCTCCAGCGGTACCGTCACGAAGCGCGGGTCGCCGAAATAGTTGTGCCGGTCGGCGTAGGCGAGCTTCAGTATCTCCACAAGATGATGAATGTAATCGGCCGAATTATGTGCCCCGATGGCGGCAAGGTCCACCCCGTCGAGCATTGCCAGAACCTGGGCAAGCAGCGGACCCTGGCACCACGGACCGCAATGGAGGTATTCGGCGCCGTTGAAGCCGGTGCTCAAGGCCGTTTCCACTTCGCTGCGGTAATTCGCCAGGTCGTCGGCGCGCAGCCAGCCGCCGTTGTCCATGTGGAACCTGACCATCGCCTGTGCGATGTCGCCGCGATAGAAGGCATCGCGCGCTGCGGCAAGGCCCGCGGCCCGGTCTGCGTGTTTCAGCGCGGCCTTTTCCTCGTCGATCATGTAGGCAATGGTGCGCCCCAGATCGGCCTGAACGAAAAGGTCGCCGGGCTGCGGGGGGTTGCCGCCTGGAAGGAAGATGTCGGCATTCTGTTTCCAGCGGCGATAGTCCTCGGCAGCCTTGCCGATGATGGTGGTCTGTATTGCCGCCGCCGGAAACCCGTCGCGTGCGAAATGCAGCGCTGCGGCCGCGACCTCACCAAAGCTCATGGTGCCGAAGCGCTCGAGCGCCGTGATCCATGCATCCGGCGCGGCTGGCACCACGGTACGCAGCAGCCCCTTGGGCATCACGCCGCCATGATCCCTCATAATCACGTCGAGATCGGCAAGCGCGGGCCAGGGGCCAAGGCCGGCGATCGTAACCGTCTCGTCGGTTTCGGCCATGTGGATCAGGATGGGTGCGACGCCGCCGAACCCGACATACTCACTTTGCAGAACGCCAAGCGCAATGCCGCCGGCACAGGCGGCATCGACCGCGTTTCCGCCGGCTTCCAGGATCTGGAAGGCCGATTGGGCTGCCAGATAATGCCCGGCGGCGACCATGTGCCGGGTGCCCATGTAGCGTGCGCGATGGTGGGATGTCATCGTTTGCGGCCTCCTTGGTTTCGGGGTTGCAGGCCGTCTACCCGGCCGTCCGGGTTGCGGCTGCGTCGCGACGGGCCTTGCGGTAGAGCAGAACCGAGACCACCACCGAGAAGATGATGAGCACCCAGAGGACCATGGTGATCGGCCGGGTCACGAAGATCATGAAATCCCAGTTCGACATCTGAAGGCTCTGGATGAAGTACTGTTCGGCCATCGGCCCCAGCACCAGACCCAGCACCACCGCGCTGAGCGGGTAGCGGCGCTTTTGCAGCAGAAAGCCCAGAAGCCCGAACCCGACCATCACACCGAGATCGAAGATTTCGCCACGGTATGAGAACGCCCCGATCGAGGCGGCGACAACAACCGACGGCACGAGGATCGGCAGCGGGATACGGGTGACACGGTAGAAGGTGCTTGCGGCCACCGCACCGATTGCGATCATCACGAAACAGCCCAGCAGCAGGTAGATGCACAGCAGCTGGATCAGGGTAAGCTGTTCGAGAAACAGTTGCGGACCCGGGCGCAGGCCCATGTACATCATCACCCCCATCAGGACCGCCGCCGCCCCGGAGCCGGGGATGCCCAATGCGAATGTCGGGATCATCGAGCCGCCGACGATGGCATTCTGCGCCGCTTCGGGGGCGATCAGACCGTCCGGATTGCCCTTGCCGAAGGTTTCGGGCACGGGTGATGTGTTCTTGGTCAGGTTGTAGGCAATGAAGGCGGCGATGGTTGCACCGGCCCCCGGCAATGCCCCGATGAAGGTTCCCGAAAGGCTGCCGATGGCCAGCGCCCGCCAGTGCCTGAAGCAATCCACCATCCCGCGCAGGGTCCGGGCAAAGGACGGCTTGGCCACACTCTTGTCAGAGGTGACCAGTCCCTTCTGGTCGATCAGCACCAGCATCTGTGAAATGCAGAAGAGGCCCAGCAGCGACGGAATGAACGGAAAGCCGTCGTAGAGCTGTGGCAGGCCCATGGTCATCCGGGGGCGTCCCCAGTACGGGTCCACGCCGACCGTGGCGATGGCAAGGCCCAGCGCGCCGGCAAACAGCGCCTTGAACATGTTGGACGGCTCGATGGACCCGATGATCGTCAGGCCGAGCACCACCAGCATGAACAGTTCCGGGGGGCCGAAGCTGAGCGCCACCCGGGCGAGAATGGGCGCAAAGATCAGGAAGGCGATGATGCTGAAGATGCCGGCAACCGCCGAGCCCATCGCCAGCATGGCAAGTGCCTCGGATGCCTGACCGTTTCGCGTCATCGGAAAGCCGTCAAGCACCGTCGCGGCGGCGCTGGCATCACCCGGCACGCCGATCAGGACTGCGGGAATGCCACCGCCGTAATGGCCGCCCGTGTAGATTCCCAGCAGAAAGACCATGGAATTCAGTGGCGACATCACGATGGCTATGGGCAGCACGATGGCAAGGGATGCGCTGCCACCGAACCCCGGCAACGCACCGAAGAACATGCCGACGACGATGCCGGCAACCGCCACGGTGAAGGTTGTGAAGTTCAGGTCACCCAGAAGTTCGAGCATTCCACGGTCTCCGGGATCAGAGGTTCATGCCGATCAGGACGGCGAACAACAGATAGTAGGCCCCGGTCAGCGACGCCGCGACGATCACTGCAAGCAGGGGTTTGGTTCCGAGCACGATGTAGGAGGTGCAAAGGAAGATAAGGGCCGCCGGCACGAACCCGATCTGGACGAACATGGCCACGAAGCCGGCCGACAGGACCAGGAGGGCCGGCGCACGCCAGGTCACGAGCGGATCGTCCTTGCGGTCCGATCCGGAGGTGAGGAATTCCTTGACGATGATCGCGACACCCATGACCGTCATGAATCCCATGATCACATAGGGAAAGACCGTGCTTGCCGAAGGCAGGGCCCGTGTCATCCACCAGTAGGTACCTGCCGAGATCAGCAGGACCAGCGGAATCAATGCTTCGCGCAGAACCGCCATCGAAGGCTCCTTTCCCTGTGACAACCGTCGCCGCCCCCATCGGGCGACGACGATCGATGTTCGGGGCGGGCCGGGGAGCGTCGGCCCGCCGGCCGCAGCTTGCGCCGCGGCCCCGCTCAGCGGGTGGATGCCGCCTCGATCAGCGGCTTGTACTGTTCCATCATCCGGGCAGAATCGCGAATCTGGGCAGCTGCCTCTTCCGCCGGGATCCACACCAGATCGAGTCCCATGCGATCCAGCACCTCGGCATATTCTGCCGAATGCACGGTTTCGTACAGGGCCTGCTGCAGCCTGGCGAAGCCTTCGGGGTTGTTTTCGACGAACTCACGATGAACCATCAGGCCGCGCGATGAGTTGAAGTGCGGTATCCGGACATCTTCCGGAAGCTGTTCGTCAAAGGTCATCGTGTCGGGATAGTTGGCATTGCGTTCGGGCGCCAGAACGGCAAGTCCGCGCACCTCGTCTGCAATACCCAGAAGCGAGGCGGGCCGGATCACGCCGACATCCATGTGGCCACCCAGAACGTTGCTCATCACCGGGCCGCCGCCGCCCACGTTCACGGCGCGAAAGGTGATGCCCATTTCCTCTTCCAGGATCGCGACCGAAAGATACTGCTCACCGGTAAAGCTGCCGGTGGCAACGGTGATTTCGCCCGGCCGTTCGCGGGCGGCCTCGATCAGGTCGTTCATGTTCTGGAAGGGCGAGTCATTGCGCACGAACCAGATCGGAACATCGGTGGTGAAAATGCCGACCGGCACCAGGTCGTCGATGGTGTAGGCGGGGTCATCGAAGACCGTGGTGTTGGAAAAATGCGGCTCGCTCAGCGCCCCGATGACATAGCCATCCGCGCCCTGCATGAACACGTTCTCGAAGCCGATGCGACCCCCGGCGCCGGCACGGTAGTCGTACAGCACCGTCTGGCCCAGCTTTTCCTCAAGCATCGGCTTCATCGGCAGCACGCTCTGGTCCATCCCGCCGCCGGGGGCGAAGGAAATGACCAGCCGGATGGGGCGCTCGGGCCATTCGGCCAGCGCCGGCGCTGTCGTCAGTGCCAAGGATGCGGCGACAGCGGCCAGTGTGGTTTTCAGGTGGAGGGTCATGTTCGAGTCTCCCTGTGGTTGGTGGTTACGATTGTTCGGCAAGTTCGACAGTGCCCGTGTTTCCTGCCCTGTCGATTTCCGGTGCATCGGGCAGCTTCATTGCTGCCAGTGCCCCGAGCGTGGTGGGCTTGAACGGCGGTCTGAGGCGGTAGCTTCCGATCTCGCCGGGATGCCTGCCGCGCAGGCTGGCGATGGTTTCCGTCACCGTCAGCGCACACATCCGGCCCTGACACGGCCCCATGCCGGCACGCACGAAGGCCTTCAACTGGTTCGGCCCGGGACAGCCCATGGTCACCGCGCGGGAAATGTCGCCCAGCGTTACCTCCTCGCAGCGGCACACGATGGTGTCGGGTTCGGACGGCACGCGAAGGTCGTCGGCCGGACGGTACAGGGCATCCAGCAGGGGCCGGGCTGCAAGTTCGGTCTTCAGCAGACGGCGCAGGGGGCGTGCGCGTTCCTCTGCGTCCGGTTCCACGATCCGGTCAAGCGCGAGCGCTGCACCGATTGCGGCGATGCGCCCGCGATATTCGGCGGCCAGGGCACCGGCTATTCCGGCCCCGTCGCCGGCGACGCGCAGACCGGGGCGCGATGTCTGCGCCCATTCGTCGGTCTCGGGTACCCAGCAAAGCTGGGCATCATCCCACCGGTGGCGACAGCGCAGCGCCTGGGTGATCTGGATATTCGGGACCACGCCCTGATGCAGCAATACCAGGCTGGTATTCAGACTGTGCCGCCGTCCGGATGCCTGAAAGACTATTGATTCGGCGGCGTCGGCCCCTTCGATCCGGATGCCGGTGGCGCCCCGGTGATGCGCTGTTCCCGACTTGCGGATCTCGTTCAACAGGCGCAGCCCCTTGGCAAGATACAGGGGGGCAGCCAGCGCGCGCGGAAAATGGCGCAATGCCCGCAATGCCGGCAGACGCGGCGCGGTATCCACGATGGCCTGTGGCCGGCGTCCGCTGCGCAGAAGCTGGACGGCGTAAAGATAGAGCAGTGGTCCGCTGCCGACCAGCACGGCGTCGTCCTGAGGGGCCGCGCCCGAGGCCTTCAGCACCGTCTGTGCCGCGCCAACCGTCATCACACCCGGCAGGGTCCAGCCCGGCACGGGAAAGGGCCGTTCCACTGCCCCGCTGGCAAGGATGATCTGGGCGGCCTCAACGAATTCGACCCCGTCGGGCCCTTCGAACCCGATCCAGCCATCGGCGGTGATATCGACAAGCGTGGAGCCGGCCATATGCCGCGCGCCGCTTGCCCGGAACGACAATGCCAGTTCGCCACCACGACGGTATTCCGCTCCGAGGATGCCGGAACCGGAAACCGGCGATGTATCCGTGGCACGATAGATCTGGCCACCCACGCCCGGTTGTTCATCGATCAGGAGCACCGAGAGCCCGATCCTGCGGGCCTCGATGGCTGCTGCCAGGCCGGCCGGGCCGGCGCCGATCACGGCAAGGTCGACGGCCCGGCTCATGACCCGCCCCCGCTTAGCGGCAATTGCCGGGAAACCACCATGCCGTCCGCCACCGGTGTCAGGCAGGCCTGACGATCGGCCGCACCGTCAATGACCATCAGGCACTCGAAGCAGGAGCCCATCATGCAATAGGCCGCCCGGGGCGCGCCGCTGACCGGGCTCGTGCGTGTTGTTGCAACACCGGCCAGAAGCAGCGCGGCGGCGACCGAATCGCCTGCGCGCGCAGTGATCGGGCGGCCTTCGAACAGGAAGGTCACCAGCGCCTCGGCGGGGTTTTCCTCAATGCGACTGAACACCGAAACGATCCGGGCTGAAGGACTGGAAATTGTCGGGCAGGGTGCCCGCTGCGATAGCTTCGGCCATGGGGCCGGCGTGGGCTGCGGCCAGCGTCACCCCCGAATGCAGGCAGGCGACATAGGCGCCGGGCATCTCGCCGGACTGGGCATAGACAGGGTGGCCATCCGGGGTCATGACCCGCAGCGCCCCCCATGATCTGACCGCGCGCAGGCCGGCGAGTCGCGGGAAGGTGGCGACTGCGCGCGCGGCAAGGTTGCGCATGACCTCGGGCGAGGTCGAATCCTCGAAACCGGTTTCCTCCTTGGAGTCGCCGATAAGGACCGATCCCTCCCCGGTCTGGCGCAGCAGGGCGGTGGGCACGTCCAGAAACGGATCGGTCCGTGCGGTCACCAGAACCTGCCCCTTCTGCGGCCGAACCGGCGCCGACAAGCCCACCATCGGCGCCAGCGCGCGGGTTCCGTTGCCCGCGGCCAGCACCAGACGCGCCGCCGAAAACCGCGCCCCGTCCCGGGTGGTTACCGCGAAATCCGGACCCGTCCTGCTGATGTCGGCCACCGCGGAACCGCCCCGATAGGTGCCGCCGCGGGCATGGAAACCCCGATGCATTCCCATGAAGAGCTGCAGGGAGCCGACATGCGCGTCATGGGGCGAATAGGATGCCCCCACCACATCCGGGCCGATTTCAGGGAACCGGTCGACCAGCGCGTTCCGACCGAGCATGCTGTAGGTGAAGGCGCCGCCGGTGGCATCGGACAGCCGCTGCATCATCGCGTCGCGTTGCCGGAACTCTTCTTCGGTCAGGCAGAAGTGATACCCGCCCTTGCGACTGTAATGCAGGGTGACCCCGGTTTCCTCAGAAAGCTCTGCGGCAAAATCCGGCCAGAGGTCCGATGACCTGCGCGTCCAGGCGGCATAGGCGGGCATGTTCACGCCCTTGCTCTGCACCCAGACCAGCCCGAAATTTCCGCGCGAGGCACGAAACGCGATGTCACCCTCGTCCAGAACCAGAACCGAAAGCGACTGACGGCTCAGGCCATAGGCGATGGCGATACCGACAAGGCCGCCGCCTACCACGATTGCATCGAAGCTGGTCTTTCCCGTCATGAGCGCCTTGCTTGCCCCTTGGCTGGCCATCTGATCGTGCGCAAGGAAGGGCAAGTTGTTTCATAGTGTCAAATCGAATTTATTCGCCATATTATCCACGAATGCTATGCCATGAGGGAAAGTGATGCGACACAGGCAGATAGAGGCCTTTCGGGCGGTCATGGTTGCGCGGACCTTCACCGAGGCAGCGCGGCTGCTGCACATTTCGCAACCATCGGTGAGCCGGCTGATCAGTGATCTGGAGGCGTCACTGCCCTTTGCGCTGTTCGAACGGACGCACGGCCGGGTAAAGCCCACCCCCGAGGCGCTGCTGCTTTATCAGGAGACCGAGCGTTCCTATCAGAGCCTCGAGCAGGTCTTTGCCTTCGCACGCGAGCTGGGCTCGTTCCGGGAGGCGCAACTGGTGATTGCAGCCATGCCGGCGCTATGTCTCGATGTCCTGCCACGGGCGGTATCGCGGTTTCACGATGCCCATCCGGAAGCGCCGCTCATGGTCCACGCACGCAGTTCGCGCCAGGTACTCGAATGGGTCATGGCAGATCAATGTGAACTCGGCATGGCAGCGCCACCGTTCGATGTCCGTGGCGCAAGGGTGGAGATGCTTGTCAGCTGTGCAGCTGTTTGCGCCATGCCGGTGGGTCACCGGATGGCCGAGCGAGAGGTTGTCGGGCCGGCAGACCTGCGCGGCGAAAGGCTGATCGCCCTGTCGGCATCCTCGCTGAACCGACATCTTGACAAGATGCTCGAGGCCGAGGGGTTGCTGACGGCGCCTCTGATCAAGACACCGCTGTCGATTGTGGCCTGCCGGATGGTGGAACTCGGCCTGGGTTTGTCGATCATCGATCCCTTTACTGCCGAATACTGTCGCGACCGAAACCTGGTGATTCGCCCGTTCCATCCGCCGGCGTATTTCGTCTTTGGCATCGTGTCGCCGATGGCCCGTGTGCGGTCGCGGGGGGTGGTGCAGATGCTCGGGCTGGTCGAAGAAGTGCTGAGGGAATCCCCGCTGCCGCTGCGGATCGAACGCAACCCGTGACCGGCACCTGGTGCGGACGGCGGGGATCGAACCCGCACTCCCCGAAGGGAAGCAGATTTTCGTACCACTTCGGCTTTCGCCGCCGCCATTCGGCGTTCGTGGTCTGGACTATCCCTTCGCCATAACCCTTCGGCCTTAGGCGCCGCCCGTCTAGTCTCTACACCTTCCCGGAAACCTCCGGGCTTGGCTCGGGATCGGCACGGGCACAGGGCCCAGAGCTTTCCCCGAATTTGAGCGGTTCTGCACCACGGGTTTCCCCGCGGGCACTCCAATGGAAGTCTGCTGCGTCTACCGGTTTCGCCACGTCCGCACTGCCGGCGCCGGTTTGCGGCCGGTACCGGTATGGAGCGCTTGTAGCCGGTTGCGCGGGTCGGCTCAACATTGCCGGTGCAGGCGGCTCACCCGATCGTGGGCTGGCAGCAGACACGCGGTGCGGATAGGTTGGCCGCGGAGTTTGCCCGGACAGGGGTCGCAATGCGCAAGACCAGGCCCTCAGCCCTGATCACGCCCGGAATCGTCGCGCTTGCGCTGGGGCTTTCACCGCAGGCAGCCCCGGCGCATCCGCATGTGTTCATCGATGCCGGGCTCGAATTCATCTTCGACGCCGAGCGCCGGCTTGCGGCGGTTCAGGTGGTCTGGGTCTATGATGAATTCTATTCGCTGATGGCCGTGGCCGACTATGGCATGGACCCCGGTTTTACCGGCACCCTGACCGATGCCGAACGCGCAGAGCTTGCCGAAATCTATTCGGGCTGGGTTCCCGGGTTCGAGGGCGATCTCTACCTGCGCGCGGGCGGGGTTCCGGTAGCGTTGTCGGGGCCGCTCGATACCCTGGCCGATCTGCGCGACGGGCGTATTGTCATTGCCCACCGGCGCGCGCTTGTGGACAGGATCGAGGTTGGCAACGAACCGGTGATCGCCAAGGTCTACGACCCCAGCTATTTCACCGACTACACCATCGCCATAACCCCGCGCCTGCGCGGCCGCGACGATTGCACGGTCACGGTGATCCCCCCGGATTTCGCCCATGCCGCCGAAATGCTGTCTGCGGCACTGTCCGAGATGCTGGCCGAGGGCGCGGACGAATACGATATCGAGGCCGATTTCCCCGCGGTGGGTGCGGATTTCGCAGAGGAAGTGCATCTGACATGCGGCGGCTGAGCCTTACCGCGGCGCTGGTGGTTGCAGCCGGGCTGGGCCTGATGTGGATTCTGGGCGGATTCGACGATGTCGCCCGCCGCGCAATCGAGGCCCAGCGCGGGTTTCAGAACGCCATGGCCGGGGCGCTGCGCAGCCTTCGCGCCGGCGATGCCGGGGCGCTGGCGGCGTTGATGGCGGTGGCCTTCGCCTATGGTTTCGTGCATGCGGTCGGCCCCGGGCATGGCAAGGTGCTGATCGGCGGCTACGGGGTGGCCAGCCGCGTGCGGCTGGTGCCATTGGCGCTGATTGCGCTGGCCGGCAGCCTGGGCCAGGCCACGACGGCGGTGGCGCTGGTTCTGGGCGGTGTGTCGGTCCTGGGGCTGACGCGCGAGCGGATCACCACCATCGGCGATGCGGTGCTTGCCCCCGCGGCCGCTGCGGCAATCCTTGCAATCGGTCTGTGGCTTGCGCTGCGCGGGCTGCGGCGGTTGCGGGCCGTCGCACCGCTGCACCGCCACGATGACCAAGGCCATGTCCACCGGCATTCCCATGGCCATGAATGCGGCCATGGCTGCGGCCACCGCCATGGCCCCGCGCCAGAGGAAATTGCCGGTCTGCGCGGCTGGCGCGATGCGCTGCTGCTGGTCGGAGCGATTGCAATCCGGCCCTGTACCGGAGCGTTGTTTCTGCTGGTCATCACCTGGCACATGGGGCTGCTGACTGCGGGCATTGCCGGCGCCTATGTGATGGCGCTGGGCACCGCATCGGTGACGCTTGCCGTGGCCGCGCTGTCGGTGCTGGCGCGCGACGGGGCGCTGCTGTGGTCCGACCGGATCGAACGCCTGCGCGCCGCCATGCCGGTGATCGAGATCGGCGCCGGGATTGTCGTCGCGGCCATCGCGGCGCAAATGCTGGTGCAGGCGATCTGAACTGCGCCCGATCCGCTGACGCCGCCTTGCCGAGCGCCGGAGCCTCGGCTACGGGAAAGGATGGTCGCAGCCCAGCCCGATGATCGCCTGCCTGCCCGGGCAGGCTACCGCAGCCATGCGCGGGGCGTGCTTGTGCTTGGTCTGCCACTGATCGGCAGTCATCTGGCCCAGATCGGGTTGCAGGTCACCGACACGCTGATGATGGGTTGGTATTCGGTCGAGGCCCTGGCGGCGCTGGTGCTGGGAGCGATGACCTTCTTTACCCTGTTCATCCTCGGTTCGGGCTTTGCCATGGCGGTGATGCCGCTGGTTGCCCATGCCGCCGCTGCCGGTGACGATACCGAACTGCGCCGCGTCACCCGGATGGGCATGTGGCTTTCGGCGATCTATGCGGTGGCGATCCTGCCGCTGTTCTGGTTCTCGGCCCCGATCCTGCGCGCACTCGGGCAGGATGCAGCGGTGGCGGAACTGGCGCAGGATTACCTGCGGGTGATGGGGCCGGGGATGCTGCCGGCGCTGCTGGTGATGGTGCTTCGCAGCTACCTTGCGGCGCTGGAACGTACCCAGGTCCAGCTCTGGGTCACGGCGGCTGCGGCGCTGTTGAACGTACCGCTGAACTGGGTGCTGATCTTCGGCAATCTGGGCGCGCCGGAAATGGGCGTGCAGGGCGCGGCGCTGGGCTCGCTGATCCTGCAGGTACTGACGCTGGCGGCGCTGGCGTTCTATGCCTACCGGTTGCGGCAATTGCGCCGGCATGCGCTGTTCGAACGGCTGTGGCGCCCGGATTGGCCGGGATTTGCGCGGGTGTTCCGGCTCGGCTGGCCGATCGGGCTGACCAATCTGGCCGAAGCGGGGCTGTTTGCGGCCTCGGCGCTGCTGATGGGGCTGATCGGCACGCGCGAGCTTGCTGCCCACGGCATCGCCATCGAGATCACCTCGATGATCTTCATGGTGCATCTGGGTCTGTCGAATGCGGCCACGGTGCGGGCCGGCCGGGCGCTGGGGGCGGGCGATGTGGTGGGCCTGCGCCGGGGCGCCGCCGTTGCCACGGGCCTGTCGCTTGCGGTCGCCCTGGCGACGATGGTCGTCTATTTCTCGGTGCCCGCCCAGATGGTCGGGCTGTTCCTTGCGCCCGACGACCCCGACCGGGGCGCGGTGATCGCCATCGGCGTCAGTCTGCTGGCGGTGGCGGCGGTGTTCCAGCTTGCCGATGCGGCGCAGGTGATGGCGGTGGGGCTGCTGCGCGGGCTTCAGGATACCCGCGTACCGCTTGTCATGGCAGCGTTCAGCTACTGGCTGGTGGGCATTCCGGCAAGCTGGTTTCTGGGCATAAGGCTGGGTCTCGGGGGCGAAGGCGTCTGGGCCGGACTGGTGATCGGGCTGGTGTTTGCGGGCGTGCTGCTGTCGCTGCGCTTCTGGCGCAGGGTGCGGCGGCTGGAGGCCGCGCCTGCATCGCCGGCCGCGTAAGCGCCGCCATACGCAATCCGCCTGATCGGTTCGGTTTGCCAGCGGCCGTTCACCGCCCGTGCTGCACGCGGGTGCCGGACATGTGGCACCGGCACGAAGGCCGGAACGGAGCCCGGTTCAGGCCGCGGCGATGGTTTCCACCGTCAGGTTGCCATTGGTATAGACGCAGATATCGGCGGCAATCGCCATTGCGGTGCGGGCAATGGTTTCGGCGTCCATGTCGCCGTTCATCAGCCCGCGCGCTGCGGCCAGCGCATACATGCCGCCCGAGCCGATGGCGGCCACGTCATGTTCTGGCTCCAGCACGTCGCCGGCACCGGTGATCACATAAAGCTCGCGCCCGTCGGTGACGATCAGGAACGCCTCGAGCTTCTGCAGATACCGGTCGGTGCGCCAGTCCTTGGCCAGATCGACCGCGGCGCGCTGCAACTGGCCGGGCGTTGCCTCGAGCTTCTTTTCCAGCCGTTCGAGCAGGGTGAAGGCGTCGGCCGTGGAGCCGGCAAAACCGGCAACCACCGAATGCCCGCCCGGCGAAAGCCGGCGCACCTTGCGGGCGCCGGCCTTGATCACCGTCGGGCCCAGGCTGACCTGCCCGTCCCCGGCCACGACGACCTTGCCACCCCGGCGAACCGCCAGGATGGTCGTTCCGTGCCAGCCGGGAAAACCCTGATCCATTGCGCCGCTCAGAGCGAACCGTCGATCCAGCTTTGCAGCGCCGCCTTGGGTGCGGCGCCCATGCGGTTGGAAACCACCTGACCGTCCTTGAACAGGAACAGCGCCGGGATGCCGCGAATACCCATCTGCGCCGCGATGGCGGGGTTTTCATCGACATTGACCTTGGCGATCTTGACCCGGCCCGCGTATTCGCCCGAAAGCTCTTCCAGCGCGGGGCCGATCTGCTTGCAGGGCCCGCACCATTCCGCCCAGAAGTCCACGACAACGGGGATGTCGGATTTCTTCACCTCGGCGTCGAAGGTGGCTTCGGAAACGGCGACGGTGGGCATGATGCTTGCTCCTGATAGAGGTGTCTGGCCGTTACCTATGGGTGCGGTGCCAGCGGGTCAAGGTACTGCGCCGGTTCGGCGGCAAGCACGCGCACCAGTGCCGCATCCAGCAGGCGATCGGGCAGCGTCATGAGGCTTGCATCCCGGGTCCACAACAGCGCCATCCCGATCCGCCGGCCGGGAAACACCTGCGTCAGTCCGAAGCGATAGGCGGCCATCTGCCGCATGATCCCCTCGGGCACTGCCTCTGGCCGCGCCGGGATAACGGCGTTGGACTTGAAGTCAACCGCGGTCACCGAGGTCGCCTCGACCAGCAGCCGGTCGATGCTGCCCAGCATCCGCCGGTTGCCCAGATCGGCAGCGATGGCGACTTCGGCAAGGCTGCCCGGCGCAAAGAGATGCGCAAGCGCGGGTGCCTGCAGCACCCTGCGGGCGGCTTGCAGCAGCGCCGCGGTCTCGTCGGCATCGGGGGCGGGGTCTTCGCCCGCGCCGGCGACAAGCCCGGCGGCAAGCTCCGGCCAGTCGCCGTGCGGCCAGCGCGGAAGATGCTCGAGCAGCCGGTGCAGAAGCCGGCCCCGGCGCAGCGCGGCGGCCTCGTCGCCCTCGGTTTCGCCCGGCAGCGCCTTGGCGCCGCCAAGGTCGGAGGGGCTGAGCGGCGCAGGCGGCGGGGCCGGCACCGTGGCGGGCAGGCGAGCCCATTCGGGCAGGCGCACAGACGCCGGCGGCTGCCCGGCCTTGGCCGGTTGCGCATCTTCGGGCCAGTCGCCATCCTGCAGCCGCAGTCCCCGGCCGGTGGCAAGCGCCTGCGGCGCAGCGCCGGCATGCTCCATGCCCTCGGCCAGGCGGTCATACCAGCAGGCACCATCGCCCACCTCGCCGGCGGCGGCGACGATCAGCCAGCTTTCGGCCCGCGTCATCGCAACATAGAGCAGGCGGTCGTTTTCTTCCGCCCGAAGCTGGGTTGCCTCGGCCAATGCATCCGAAAGGATCGGCGGCGCCTGCGCCTCGGCCACCGACCATACCGCGGTGTCGCCGATCCGTGCCAGCGCCGGTGCATTCGGGCGCTTGCGCTTTGCGGTGTCGGGCAGGATCACCACCGGCGATTCCAGCCCCTTGGCGCCATGTACCGTCATCACCCGGATCCGGTCGTCCATGCTGTCGAGGCGGCGCTTGATCTGGACCTCGCCGCTGTCGAGCCAGGTCAGAAAGCCGGTCAGGCTCGGGGTTTCGGCACCCTCATAGGCCAGCGCCTGCTGCAGCAGCGCGTCGATGCCGTCGACAGCCTCGGCCCCCAGTCGCGCCAGCAGCCGCCGGCGCCCGTC
>SKWP01000099.1 GCA_007128865.1 Paracoccaceae bacterium | reverse complement strand
CGTGCAGCGGCTGGGGCGGGTCGGCCGGCCAGCCCGGCAGCACCGGCGCTGCATCGTCGGTATCGGCGCCATGGGCACCGCGGGGCACCACCTGACGCCGGCCGGTGCCGGTGCCGGCCGGCCCGGCCATGCGGTCAGTTCCTGTTGGCGATGTTGCGCACCTCGTCGAGGCTGCGGATCTGGCCGGTCAGCGTGGCGATTGCCCGCTGCCAGGAAACGCTGGGCGCCTCGGTCACATAAACGGTGTCGCCGTCGCGGATGACAAAATCGCGCGCCTGGAACATGCCGGTGGGCTGGGTCAGGTCGAGTACATAGGCAAAGCGCTGGTCGCCGACCAGATCGGTCCGGCCAAGCACCGCGTTGGCGATTTCGGCCGGTTCGTTGCGAAAGATGAACACCCCCGTGGGATCGGCCAGGTTGGGGTTGAGCCCGCCGACCTGTGCGATGGCCTCCATCGCCGAAAGCGTCTGGGTCCGGAACGGCACCACGCTTTGCGCGCCCGTGGCGCCAAGCGCGACGAAGCTGCGGCTGTCTTCCTTGACCAGCACGCGGTCGCCGTTGCGCAGGGCGATATCAAGGCTCGGATGCTGGTAGAGATCCATCAGCCAGACCCGGCCCTGGATGTTGCCGCGGGTGACGGTGACCTGGGCGATCTCGGGCTCGATGGTGACCCCGCCGGCGCGGGCCAGCATGGCCGAAAGGGTGCGGTTGGGCCGCTCGATCGGATAGATGCCCTGGCCGCCGACACTGCCCATGACCGAGACGGTCGAGCCGTCGCCGGCCACCCGGCGGACGGAAACCTGCGGATCGGGTGTCTGGGCATCCAGCTGGCGGGTGATTTCCTGCCGCAGCTGGTCCGGGGTGTTGCCCGAGGCGCGGATGCGCCCGGCATAGGGCACGAAGATGAAGCCGTCGCCGTCAACCTGCACCTCGTTGAGCACCGCGGCGGTTTCGCCGGTGCCGGCCAGAAGCCCCTCGGCGACGTTTTCATAGACCGTCAGCGTCAGCACGTCGCCGGGGTTGATGATGTCCGATCCCAGCCGCCCGGCCGTGCGCAGCGCATCGCTGAACCCCAGCGCCGGAACGACGGCCGTGGCACGGGTAACCCGGTCGTTGACCGAGACGATGAAGGCATCGCCCTCGCGCATCACCGACCCGGCGAAGATTTCGGACTTGGTCGGCCCGGAGCGGGGCAGGGCGCAGGCGGAAACCGCCGCAACAAGCAAGCCAAGGGCCAGCCATCTGGCCCCCTTCGGAAATGCCGATGTCACTGCTCAGGCTCCTCGAATTCGGTTTCTGCCTCTATTTTTTCTGAAAGGTTACCGAATGCGCCGCGAAAACGCCAGCCGTTCGCCGGTCTGATCAGCTTACGGCCCGCAACTGTTGCCGGGGGGCCGCGTTGCCGCTTTGCAGCGCGTCGTAGGGATCCTGTGTCGCAAGCATCATGTCCACCACCTGCCGCAGCAGTTGCCGGCGCCCGCGGGCGGAATAGAAGCCCCCGGTAACCTGCGAGGTTTCAAGCAGATAATGGCGGAAATCGCGGTAGGCGCGGCTGTCGGGCCGGTTCGGGGTGCGGAAGAAATCCGGCAGCGGCCGGGCCGAAACGAACTCTGGCTTGGCATAGACCGCATCGCCGAACACCTTCAGCGGCAGGCCGCGCCACAGCGCCTGCTGCCCGGCGGTGGAATTTACCGTCACCGCGCTGCGGGCGTGGTCGAGCAGCGCGGCAAGCTTGCCGCCGCGCACGAAATGCACGCGCTCCGCGATGCCGTGTTCGCGGGCAAGCCGGCGGATTTCGCGCCGCACCGGAACCCGGCCGTCTTCCAGCGGATGGGCCTTGAAGACCAGATGGTGATGCGCCGGCGCACCCTGGGCAAAACCGCGCACGCAGAGGTCGAGGAATTCGGTCATGGTCGCAAACGGGCCGTGCATCTGGAAGCTGGAATCATGTTCCAGTTGCAAAAGGACCAGATGATAGGGAAAACCCCCGCGCCGGATGCGCCCTGTGGCAAGGATGCGGTCCATCGCATGCGCCGGCATCAGCAGCAGCCGTTGCAGATAAAGCCCGAATTCCCGCCGCACCGGAATCGCCCGGTGGCTGCGGAAGTTGCGGTAATTGCGGTTGGCCAGCAACACCAGCGCATGATACGCCGCCCCCCAGAACACATGCTGGCGCATGTCGCCCCAGCGCGCCGGGGCGTCGGGCAGGTCCATGTCGGCACCGGCAAGCGCTGCGCGCATTTGCGCGACCGACAACTCCATCAGCCGCGAATGCCCGTTCGAGCCGCCGCGTTCATAGGTAACCCAGTGCGGGCGCAGATAGCCTTCCTCGAACACATGCACGGTGATGCCCTTGGCGCGGGCCTGTGCGACCGCCTCGGCGTGAACCGGCCTGGTGTCGCCGTAAAGCACGATATCGGTTATCGCATGCTCCAGCAGGATGCCCGCCAGCCTGGCCGGCCAGTCATCGGGGCGGCCGCGAAAGCCGATGTAGCTGGTGCGATCCGGCCAGAAGACGCTGTCGCCGGCGTTGAAGCCCACCCGCCAGCAGCACGCGCCGGCCTGTCGCAGCATCGCCCCGAGCGACGCAAAGAACGGCCCGTGCGGACCCTGAAGCAAAAGAAACCGCCGCGTTGTGCCGCCCGATGCCGCCATGCCTGCCTCGCCCCGTGCCGGCCCTTGCGCACGGCCGGTCGTTCGGACCCTTGCACGGGGTTCTGGCACAAATTGGGCGTTCGGGCCAGCTTTCTGACACGATATCCGGTTGGTCTTTCGGTCCTGCACGGTTCACGCGGCTGCATCGGCCCGCTGCGCAAGTGACCTTTCTTGCGGCGGTTGCCCGAACCCCGCAGGCTTGCACGGTGGCCGGCGGCGGGCTAGGTCACGGTCTGCACCACGGGCAGGAGGATGCATTGTTCACGGGGATAGTCACGGATGTCGGCCGCATCCTGGGTCTGCAGCAGCGCGGTGACACGCTGGTGCGGATCGCCACCGGCTATGATGTGGCCGGCCTTGATATCGGGGCTTCGGTGGCCTGCGACGGGGTCTGCCTGACGGTGATCGCCCGCGGAACCGACCCCGAACCGTGGTTCGAGGTGGAATTCTCGGCCGAGACGCGATCCAAGACCAATCTCGGCAACTGGGCCCAAGGCCGGCCGGTCAACCTCGAACGCGCCCTGCGGGTGGGGGACGAGCTGGGCGGGCACATCGTTTCGGGCCATGTGGACGGCGTGGCCGAGATCGTGTCGATGACGCCCGAGGGCGACAGCACCCGCATCCGGTTTCGCGCGCCCGATGCGCTGGCCCGTTATATCGCTCCGAAGGGGTCGGTGGCGCTGAACGGCACCTCGCTGACGGTCAACGAGGTCGAGGGCGCGGAATTCGGCGTCAACCTGATCCCCCACACGATGCGCGTCACCACCTGGGGCGCGGCCCGCCCGGGCGATCCGGTCAATCTGGAGATCGACACGCTTGCCCGCTACGTCGCCCGCCTGCGCGACTGGGAGGCCGAGGCGCCATAGGCCCCCCGGCGCCGCTATTCCGCGGCGGTGCGGAACACCGGTTCCATCCGGTTCAGGATATCCTGCGCCAGATGGCACTTGATCTGGTGGCCCTCGGCCAGGGTCACCATCGGCGGCACCTCGGTCTCGCACAGGTTTCCGGGCACCTTCGGCTTCCACAGGCAGCGGGTCTGGAACGGGCAGCCCGGCGGCGGGTTCATGGCCGAGGGGATGTCGCCCTCCAGCACCACGCGGCGCTTTTCGACGCTGGTGTCGGCAATGGGCACCGCCGACAGCAGCGCCTCGGTATAGGGGTGGTAGGGCGGGCTGAAGACCTGATCGGTGCTGCCAAGCTCGACCACATGGCCAAGATACATCACCATCACCCGGTCCGACAGGTAGCGCACGATCGAAAGGTCGTGGCTGATGAACAGCAGCGTGGTGTGGTTCTTGCGCTGGATGTCCAT
>SKWP01000208.1 GCA_007128865.1 Paracoccaceae bacterium | reverse complement strand
GAGTTGCACCATGTCCTTGCCTTCCTTCGCTCGTCTGTCCGTATCAGGCCGTTTGCGCGGCCGCCATGTCATCGAAACCGAAACCCAGCGTCTCGCCCCGCCGCGGGTTGCGGAAGGCAATGCGCCAGATCTCATCGGCCACGGCCGGCGATGGCCGCAGGGTGAAATCCTCGAAGATGCTTTCGGCCTGGCTGCCCTCATGAGCGTCGCGCAGCCAGCCCGCCGGACGCGGCAGGCAGACCTGCACGATGCCCTGATCGAAGCACCAGCTCGAAAGCCGCACATCGATGAAACGCTGCGCATCGCGCACCGTCTCGAAGGGCGGCACATCCCCGGCGCGCATCACCGAAACGCCGGTGCCCAGCCCCTCGGCCACGAATGCCCGGTCAAGGGCATCGCGGAAATCCACCGAATCGGCGGAATTGGCGATGTAGTCCGGTTTGTAGCCGATCAACCGGCGGATCCATCGTGCGCCGAGAAACCGCGCGCGCCGATAGGTCCAGCCCAGATAGCCGCCCATGTACCGGCCCGGGCCCAGACGGGCCATGCCGCCAAGGCTGCGGTCCACATAGTCGGGTGGATAGAGGATGTCGTCATCCAGCGTGAACAGCCAGTTCGCACCGGCTGGCAAGGGCACAAGGTACTTGCCGGTGTCCTTGCTGTCTGCATCCGGGATCGTCGGGACAACATTGCCATGTGCCGGCAACCATTCGGGCACCGCATCATACTGGTTGAGCACCAGATGCAGACGGTCAAGCTGCGGCGCGATGCTGGCCACCGCGGCGCGCAGCGTGTCGGCGCGCGCCGGATAGGTTGCCATGGCGCCAACGATCACCGCCGCACCCCCATCGCGCTGCTCGCCCCGACTGGCATCAGTAGACGCGGGCCTTGGGCGCGATCCGTGCCGGATCGATGCCACCGGCCTCGGCCGCGGTCAGCGGTTCGGTGTGCACCGGGCGATAATCCAGCCAGACGGTGCTGCCATCCACGCGGGCCAGCGTGTGCTTGCGCCAGTTGACATCATCGCGTTCGGGGAAATCCTCATGCGCGTGGGCGCCGCGGGATTCCTTGCGTGCCTCGGCCGAAACGATTGTCGCCAGCGCATTCGGCATCAGGTTGTCCAGCTCCAGCGTCTCCATCAGGTCGGAGTTCCAGATCAGCGACCGGTCGGTGACCTGCACATCGGCCATCTGCCGGGCAACCTCGGTCATCCTGACCACACCTTCCTCCAGCACTTCGGAAGTGCGGAACACCGCGGCGTTGTCCTGCATGGTCTTTTGCATGTTCAGCCGCAATTCGGCGGTCGGAATGGCGCCCGCGGCGTTGCGCAGACGGTCGAACCGGTCAAGCGCGGCATCGACAGATGCCCGGTTCAGGGCCGGATTCGGTGCGGAAGGGTCCACCACCTGCCCGGCGCGGATCGCTGCGGCGCGGCCGAACACCACAAGGTCGATCAGCGAGTTGGAGCCCAGCCGGTTGGCCCCGTGGACCGAGGCGCAGGCGGCCTCGCCCACGGCCATAAGGCCCGGCGCGACGCGATCGGGGTGTTCGGCATCGGCGTTCAGAACCTCGCCCCAGTAATTGGTCGGGATGCCGCCCATGTTGTAATGCACGGTCGGCAGCACCGGGATCGGTTCCTTCGTCACATCGACGCCGGCGAAGATCTTGGCGGATTCCGAGATGCCGGGCAGGCGCAGTTGCAGCGCTTCCTTGGGCAGGTGGTTCAGATGCAGGTGGATATGGTCCTTGTTGGGGCCCACCCCGCGGCCCTCGCGGATTTCCATGGTCATGCAGCGGCTGACCACGTCGCGCGACGCCAGATCCTTGTAGGTCGGCGCATAGCGTTCCATGAAACGCTCGCCTTCGGAATTGGTCAGATACCCGCCCTCGCCGCGTGCGCCTTCGGTGATCAGGCAGCCGGCGCCATAGATGCCGGTGGGGTGGAACTGAACGAATTCCATGTCCTGCAGCGGCAGGCCGGCGCGCGCCACCATGCCGTTGCCGTCGCCGGTGCAGGTATGCGCCGAGGTGGCGCTGAAATAGGCCCGGCCATAGCCGCCGGTGGCCAGCACCGTCATCTTGGCGTTGAAAACATGGATGGTGCCGTCGTCGAGCTTCCAGGCAACCACGCCCTGACACTGCCCGTCCTCGGACATGATCAGGTCGATGGCAAAGTACTCGATGTAGAATTCGGCCTTTTCCTTCAGGCTGCGGCCATAAAGCGTGTGCAGCATGGCATGGCCGGTGCGGTCGGCCGCGGCGCAGGTGCGCTGTACCGGAGGGCCTTCGCCGAATTCGGTGGTGTGGCCACCGAAGGGACGCTGATAGATCTTGCCCTCTTCGGTCCGCGAGAAGGGAACGCCATAATGTTCCAGCTCGTACACCGCCTTGGTCGCCTCGCGGGCCAGGTATTCCATCGCGTCGACATCGCCCAGCCAGTCCGAACCCTTGACGGTGTCGTACATGTGCCATTGCCAGTGATCGGGCCCCATGTTGCCCAGCGACGCGGCGATGCCGCCCTGCGCCGCGACCGTATGGCTGCGGGTGGGAAAGACCTTGGTGATGCAGGCGGTCTTCAGGCCCTGTTCGGCCATGCCGAGGGTGGCGCGCAGACCCGACCCGCCGGCGCCCACAACCACCACGTCATAGCTGTGCTCTTCGATCTTGTAAGCAGTCATGAACGATCCTCAGGCGCGGAACAGAAGGGTGGCGACGGCCAGCGTGCCGGCAATGGCGAGTGCCCCGCAAAGCAGGTTGCTGGCCAGCAGCAGGCCGATCCGAAGCGGCTTGGAAGGGACATAGTCCTCCACCACAACCTGCACACCCTGCGCCAGATGCCAGAAACCCACGAGGAAGAACAGCACCGCCACCAGCGCATGCCCGAAGTTGGAATAGGTTGCCAGCACCGCATCGTAACCCGAGCCCAGCGCCCGGCCGAAGGGGATCACGAACAGGACGGTCAGCGGTATCAGCGCGATCGAGCTGATCCGCTGCATCCACCAGTGATGCACCCCGTCCCCGGCCGCACCGAGCCCGTGCACACGCGCGTAATCGGTCTTGTAGCCCATTGCAGCCTCCCTCAGACCAGCAGCAGCACGACAGCGGTCAGAACCACCGAACCGCCAAGCACGATCCAGTTGGCCCGCTCGGTACCGCCAAGGTCGAAATTCCGGCCCGTGTCCCACACCAGATGCCGGATACCGTTGCAGAAGTGATAGGCAAGCGCCCAGAGCGAGCCCAGCATCACCAGCGTCCCGAACCAGCTTGTCAGCACCCTGTCTGCCACCGAGAAATAGGCCGGCGAATACACCGCCGCCGCAAACCACCATACGATCAGCAGCGCGCCGGGGATCATCGCCATGCCGGTTATCCGGTGCAGGATCGACAGCTTCGCCGTCATCGGCAGGCGATAGATCGTCAGATGAGGGGAAAGCGGCCGGTTGCCGCGGTTCACGTCTGCCATGGTTTGCCTCGTTCAGTGCCTGCCGGCGCATCATGGCTGCCGGCGTTGCATATCACTGCATACCGTTTTTTTTGGCGAAGTCACGCGCCCGACAGGCCAAAACACGCGCCAAATTGCAGCAGGACAGAAGAAACCGGGATTTGCGATCACACTTCAGGATAACGTGATCGCAAATCCGCACCCTGTCAGCGCGGCACCAGAACCCAGAGGTCGAGATCCAGCAGAACGCCCGGCAGGTATCGTCCGGCATCGTCACGCAGCGCAAAGGGCGGCGTCCCGCTTCGCACCGCGACCAGCCGCAGGCGCAATGCCCCGACTCCGGGCGCCGCCGTTTCTGCCTTTTCCAGAACCTCGGACCAGGCGCGCACCGTATCCCCGGCAAAACAGGGGTTTGCATGGCTGCCCGCGTTGATCGCGGCGATGATCTGGGCATTGGCCAGCCCGTTGAACGACAGCGCCCGCGCAAGGCTGATGACATGGCCGCCATAGATCAGCCGCCGGCCGTCGTCGCGGTTGGTGGCGTCGAAATGGACCTTGGCG
>SKWP01000356.1 GCA_007128865.1 Paracoccaceae bacterium | reverse complement strand
CGAAATCCTTGCCAAGCATGACGAAACCTACATGCCGCGCGAAGTCATGGAAGCGCTGAAGGCGCAGGGCCACTGGAAGGCCGAGGGCGGCGAACCGCCCGCGCCGGGGTACTGAGGACGTCGACGCCGGCGAAGCCAAGGCGCCGGCGAAGCGCAGCTTTCACGGGCTTTGCGCCGGATCACTCAGGTGCCGCAGAAGGTGGCCTCGACGACCTCGTGCGGCTCGGGAGATGCCATCAGATCCGCGGCTTCCGGCTGATCCTCGAAGGGGCAGGCGAGCACCGTGACCAGCCGCTCGAAGGGCCCGAAATCGCCCGCCGATGCGGCGGCAATTGCCTGTTCGACGCGATGATTGCGCGGGATGAAGGCGGGGTTTGCCGCCCGCAGTGCCGCCGCAAGCGCGCCAGCCTCGCGCCCCTCCTGCGCCAGCCGTGCGCGCCAGTCGGCCTGCCAGGCGTCAAAGGCATCGGGTGCGGCGAATTCCGCCCGGGCGCTGCCATCGGCCAACCCGCGAAAGCTGCGGGTGAAATCCGCGCCCTGACGGTCCATCAGCGCCAGCAGGGCGGTGACGAGTTCGCCATCCTCCGGCCGCGGACTGCCGATGCCGAGCTTGCCGGCAAAGCGTTCCAGCCAGCGGGCCTGATACTCCGGGGCAAAGCCGTGCACGACCTCGGTCGCGGCGGCGATGGCGGCCTCTTCGTCGGGGTCGATCAGCGGCAACAGGCAGGAGGCAAGCTGCGCCAGGTTCCAGGCCGCGATCTGCGGCTGGTTGACATAGGCATAGCGGCCGTAGCTATCGATCGAGGAAAACACCGTTTCGGGGTGATAGGCATCCATGAAGGCGCAAGGGCCGTAATCGATGGTCTCGCCCCCGACATGGCAGTTGTCGGTGTTCATCACCCCGTGGATGAAACCCAGGCCCATCCACTGCGCCACCAGCCGCGCCTGCGCCGCGCAGGCCGCGCGCAGGAAGTCGAGCGGCGTCTCGGCTTCGGGGTAATGCCGGTCGCGGGCGTGTTCACACAGGATGCGCAGCGCCTCGGTATCGCCGCGCACGGCGAAGTACTGGAAGGTGCCGACGCGGATGTGACTGGATGCCACTCGGGTCAGCACGGCGCCGGGCAGGGGCGTTTCGCGCCAGACGGTTTCGCCGGTCGCGACGGCAGCGAGCGCGCGCGATGTCGGCACGCCCAGCGCCGCCATCGCTTCGGACACGATGTATTCGCGCAGCACCGGCCCCAGCGCCGCACGCCCGTCGCCCATGCGCGAAAACGGGGTGCGCCCCGATCCCTTGAGCTGGATGTCGCGGCGGCGGCCGGCACGGTCCACCACCTCGCCCAGCAGATGCGCGCGCCCGTCGCCAAGCTGCGGCACGAAACCGCCGAACTGATGCCCGGCATAGGCCTGCGCGATCGGTTCGGCCCCGGCCGGCATGCGGTTGCCGGCCAGCATCGCCACCCCGTCCGGCCCGGCCAGCGCCTGCGGATCGAGGCCAAGCTCCTGAGCAAGCGGAAGGTTGAGCCTGATCAGCCGGGGTTCGGCCACCGGCTGCGGGTCCAGCCGGGCAAAGAACCGCGCCGGCAGTCGGGCATAGCTGTTGTCAAAGGCGATACTGGGCATTCCGGTCCGTCCGTCCTGATTTGGGCTGACCTAGGCCGAAACGCGGCCTTCGGCCAGTGCTGGGCCGGGTCTGTGCGCAAACGCAGGGCCGGGGCGCGCATGATCGGCGATTGTTGCCAGCTGCTTCGGTGGCTAGGTGACCCACATCGCATGTTTCCAGCAAGGGAATGCCACCATGTCCCGATCCGGTCTGCCCGCCCCCGAAGCCGCGCTGCACCCCTGCGTCGGCCATGTCCACCTCAAGGTCGCCGATCTGGAGCGGGCCATCGGCTTTTATTCCGATGTGCTGGGCTTTGCGCTGACCCAGCGCTATGGCGATGGCGCGGCCTTCCTCGGGGCCGGGGGGTATCATCACCACATCGGGTTGAATACCTGGGAAAGCCTCGGCGCTGCCCCGCCGCCGCCGGGGCACACCGGGCTTTACCATTCCGCCTTCCTCTATCCGTCGCGCCAGGCGCTGGCGCAGGTGCTGGCACGCATCGTCGCAGCGGATATTCCCATCGACGGGGCGGCGGACCATGGCGTGTCTGAGGCGATCTATCTGCGCGACCCAGACGGCAACGGTGTCGAGGTCTATCGCGACAGGCCCCCGGCCGACTGGCCGCGCGATGCCGGCGGCCGGCTGCGCATGGTCAACGCCCCGCTCGATCTGCCGGCGCTGCTGGCCGAGGCGTGAAGCCCGGCACCGGCAGAATTCCGGGCGCGGCACCTTGCATGTTCCGGTGCCGACCCATAGATAGGGCGGGCAAAGAATCTTCATTCGACCTTCTGTCTCCTTACGGCTTCAGTTGCGACTCTGACGAAACTGGGCCGGGCCATCGCGATCATGCGGATGGCAAACACACGAGGAGACATCACGATGGCCAATGGCACCGTGAAATGGTTCAACGCAACCAAGGGTTTCGGCTTCATCGCGCCTGAGCATGGCACCAAGGACGTGTTCGTGCACATCACCGCGCTGGAGCGTGCGGGCATCCGCCAGCTGGACGACGGCCAGGCGGTCAGCTTCGATCTCGAAAGGGACCGCAACGGCCGCGAATCCGCGACCAATCTCGTTCTCGCCTGAACGCATTCAGGCCGGACCGAACCGATGGGGCGGGGGTGACGCATGTCGCCCCCGCTTTTTTGTGCGCGCCTACAGCCGCCTGAGCCGCTCGGTCAGCAGCGAAAAGAAGCCCTCGGCGTCGAGGTCGCGCAGAAACAGCGCATTCGCCGGCCGGCCCGAGACGCGCCACCAGTCTGCAACCGTCATGCCGGTGGTGTACTGGCCCGTGGTCTCGATCTCGACGTTGATCTCGCGGCCGGAAAACAGCTCGGGCCGCAGCAGCCAGGCGATGGTGCAGGGGTCATGCAGCGGCGCACCGGGCGAGCCGTATTTTTCCCTGTCGTACCGTTCGAAGAAATCGGTCCATGCCGCGACCGTCGCGCCGGCACGGTTGCCCAGCGCCCGGAATGCCGCGTTGCGCGGGGCGGTGACCAGCGCCTTGTGAGTGACATCGAGCGGCACCACGGTGATCGGCGCGCCGCAGGCAAACACCGCCTGCGCCGCCTCGGGGTCCACATAGATGTTGAACTCGGCCGCCGGCGTGATGTTGCCGACCTCGAAATAGGCGCCGCCCATCAGCACGATGCGCCCGATCCGCGCGGCAATGTCGGGGGCGCGGGCAAGGGCGCTGGCGATGTTGGTCAGCGGCCCGATCGGCACCAGCGTGACACTGCCGGCCGGTTCACGGCGCAAGGTTTCGATCAGGAAACCGACGGCATGGCGATCCTGCAGCGGCATCGAGGGTGCGGGCAGGTCGACGCCGTCGAGCCCGGTCTTGCCATGCACATGCTCGGCCGTGACCAGCTTGCGCCGCAAGGGCGCGTCATGGCCGGCAAAGACCGGGATATCGGTGCGCCCGGCCAGTTCGCACACCCGCCGGGCATTGGCCGCGGTCAGCGGCAGGCCCACATTGCCCGCCACACAGGTTATTCCCAGAAGCTCGATCTCGGGGCTGGCCAGCGCCAGCAGGATGGCAACGGCGTCATCCTGGCCCGGGTCGGTGTCGATGATGATCCTTTGTGCCATCGCTGCGGGTCTTTCGTTTGTTGCCGTCCTGTCGGGGTAGCGCGGCCGCATCGGCGGTGCAATGGCGGCGTTGTGCGTCGCTTCAGGCTCGACAGCAGCCGGTGTTTGGGCAGAATGCGGAAATGAACCCGCCGCGCCCGCACCCGTTTCTGGATCATCCGCGGCCGATGGGCATCGCCCATCGCGGCGGATCGCTGGAGGCCGAGGAAAACACCCTGCCGGCTTTCCAACACGCTGTGCGGCTGGGCTACAGTCATGTGGAGCTTGACGTTCACGCCAGCCGCGACGGCGCGGTTTTCATCCATCACGACGAAAGCCT
>SKWP01000076.1 GCA_007128865.1 Paracoccaceae bacterium | reverse complement strand
TGCACTACCTGCTGCCCTTCGTGATCCTCGGTCTGGTGATCGTGCATGTCTGGGCCTTCCACACCACCGGCAACAACAACCCCGCCGGGGTCGAGGTGCGTCGCGGGTCGAAGGAAGAGGCGGAAAAGGACACGCTTCCGTTCTGGCCCTACTTCGTGATCAAGGATCTGTTCGCGCTGGCCCTGATCCTGACGCTGTTCTGGGTGGTCGTGGCCTTCATGCCGAACTTCCTGGGCCATACCGACAACTACATGGAAGCCGATCCGCTGGTGACGCCGCCGGAAATCGTGCCGGAATGGTACTTCCTGCCCTTCTACGCGATCCTGCGGGCGTTTACCTCGGATGTCTGGATCGTCATCGCGGTCAACTGGCTGAGCTTCGGGATCATCGACGCCACCTTCTTCGGGGTGCTGGCGATGTTCGGCGCGATCTTCGTGATGGTGCTGCTGCCCTGGCTTGACACCTCGGCGGTCCGGTCGGGGCGCTACCGCCCGTGGTTCAAGGTCTGGTTCTGGCTGTTCATCGTGAATTTCGTGGTGCTGACCTGGGCGGGGGCCATGCCGGCCGAGGGCATCTACACCACCATAGCGCTGATCGGCACCGCCTACTGGTTTGGCTATTTCCTGGTCATCCTGCCGCTGCTGGGTGTTCTGGAACGGCCGACACAGCCGCCGGCGACCATCGAAGAGGATTTCCGGGCCGAGATTGGCCGCAAGTCGGCCGCGCGCGGTGGGCCGGACCCCGAGAAGGTTCCCGCGGAATGACCGGTGCCGTGACAGGAAGGATCAGTTCCATGAAGCTCAAGCAACTGGCAATCGGTGCGGTCGCAGCGCTGGCCCTGGCACTGCCGGGCGGGATGGCCGAAGCCAAGAAGGTCAAGGGTGAAGTCACCGACTTCCAGTTCTCCTTCGAAGGGCCGTTCGGCACCTATGACCGCAACCAGCTGCAGCGCGGTCTGCAGGTCTTTCACGAGGTCTGCGCATCCTGCCACGGATTGCAGTACGTCGCCTTCCGCACCCTTTCGGATCCGGGCGGCCCCGAACTGCCGTCCGACCAGATGCGTGCCTTTGCGGCGATGTACGAGGTCTGGGATCCGCGCCTGCGCGAATTCAGGACCGCCGAAGGCACCGACCATTTCCCTGAATCCGGGATGGAGACCGCGCCTGACCTGAGCCTGATGACCAAGTCGCGGGCCGGTTTTTCGGGGCCGTACGGTCTGGGCATCAACCAGCTGCTCCGCGGGATCGGGGGGCCGGAATATGTTGCCTCGATGCTTCTGGGCTATACCGGCGAAGAGGATTTTCAGGCCGGTTCGATGTTCTATGAAAACCGCGCCTATGGTGGCTGGCTTTCGATGGCGCCGGTGCTGTTCGACGGGATGATCGAATATGCCGATGGCACGCCGGCCACCGAAGAGCAGATGGCCAAGGACGTCGCGGCCTTCCTGATGTGGACCGCAGAGCCGCATCTGAACGCGCGCAAACGCGCCGGGCTGACCGGGCTGATCTTTCTGTCGGTGCTGACGGTGCTGCTGTACCTGACCAACAAGCAGCTCTGGGCTCCGGTCAAGAAGGCGGCCAAGCAGCAGGGCTGACATCTGCCTTCAACACCGTTGATGAACACGGTTTCGGCAGGCGCCCATGGTGCCTGCCGAATGCATTTTATCGCGCGCCCGGGCGAAATCCGGGATGGGTCGGTCCTGTATGTGTGGCCGGGGGGCGGCGCACTGGCGATGCCTGCCGGTCTGCAGGTCCGACAGGCGCATTTTCATGTCAGCAACAGCCGTTACGGTCGGCTGGCAATCGGCCCCTGCGAAAACAGCAAGGCCCCCGCCGCGGGGGCGGGGGCCTCATGTTCATGGAAGGTTGCGGTGAGACCCTGCGATACCTGACCCGAAACGGGTCGTGTCGTCACGGCAGGGCAGGGATCTCCACCCGCGGCATTTCGCCGGTCATGGCATGCATGAAGGCCACCAGATCGTCCAGTTCCTGGTCGGTGAAGTCCTGGCCGAGCATCTGCTGACCCATCAGCTGCACCGCGTCATGCAGGCTTTCGACGCTGCCGTTGTTGAAATACGGATAGGTCACGGCAACGTTGCGCAGGGTCGGCGTGCGGAAGGCGAACTTGTCGAATTCATCGCCGGTCACGACATACCGCCCCTCGTCCGTCGAACCCGGCAACTCGAAGCGATGGAAGTTGCTGTCGGTCAGCGCCGGGCCGTTGTGACAGGCCACGCAGCCGGCATCGACAAACAGCCGCATCCCGCTTTTCTGCGAATCGGTCATCGCGCCCTCATCCCCGCGGAGATAGCGATCCAGCGGCGAATTGGGCGTGTTCAGCGTCCGCTCAAAGGTGGCGATGGCCAGCGCCACGTTTTCGGCCCGGATCGGCTCCGGATCTTCGGGGAACGCCGCCGCAAAGTGCTTGCGATAGACCTCGAACTCGTTGAGCCGATCGATGGCATCGCTCAGCGACATGTTCATCTCGATGTCGGCCTGAATCGGACCAAGCGCCTGACCTTCCAGATCCGGCTCGCGCCCGTCCCAGAACTGCGATTCGAGGAAGCCGGAATTCAGCACCGTGGGCGTGTTCCGCTCGCCAACCTGTCCGCCATGGCCCACGGCCCGGGGAATACGGTCGCTCCAGCCCAGGGCCGGGTTGTGACAGGTGGCGCAGCTGATCACACCCGAACCCGAAATGCGCGGTTCGAAGAACAGCATGCGGCCCAGATCGATCTTTTCGGGGGTCATGCTGTTGTGCGCCGGGATCGGCGGCAGAAAAGGCAGCGGTTCGAAGAATGACTTGTACTCGGCCATTTCGTCGGCGGTTGCCGCGCCCGCTGCCAGAGCGAGCGCCATCGCCGAAACCATCAGGCCTCTGGAACGCGTTTGCATTGTGGGGACTTCTCCTTCTTGCTTGCTGCTTGCACTGGCGTTTCCCGGATTTCGCGCGTCCGACTCCAGAGTGGATTCCATTCCCACCCGATCGCGTCTCACGGCGCCTTGATCGGCGTCAAGCCTGATCAAAAGAGTGCCGGTGTTGCCTTTCGCCCGCTGCCGGAAATTCGGGCAGTCGGCCAAACCCGAAGCCGCGGCTACCAGTGGGGCGGGCGCTGGATCGGCACATTCCCGTCGCCGGTGCGGTCTGCCTCGCGGTCAAGCAGCGCTTCCAGCAGCCGGTTCAGCCGCGCGATCTCGCGCGACTGGCCGGCGACCACGTCCGACAGTTCCTCGACGCTGCGCTCCAGATGCGCGATGCGTTCTTCCGCGGCGATGCGCCGGCCGTCGCTCATGCAGCCTCCGCTGGATCCTTCCAGGCGATCCCGACCCTAGCGGGCCTCGGTGCGCGCGATGGCCTCGAACAGGTCCGGCTGCGGCACGGTAAAGGCAAGGGTCAACAATGCAACCATGGCCGCAATCAGCGGAATGAACAAGTACCGCCGCCTGCGTCGCGACTTGGGAGGATCGAGCAGGGGGTCCTTGCGGGTCATGTGGCGAGAATGGGCGTTGATCGCGCCCGGAGTTTGCGCGCAGGAAGGCTTTTTTGAGGCAGCAGGTCCGGGCGGGAAAACCCGTGCCGGCGGCTTTTCTCTGGCCAGCGGCTGGGGTATGCCGCGCAGGTCGAGACACCGCGGGGACTGCGCCATGAAATTCACCCTGTCCTGGCTGAAGGACCATCTGGAAACCGACGCGACGCTTGATGACATCGTCGCGGCGCTCACCGATCTCGGCCTTGAGCTGGAAGAGCTTTCGGACCCCTCCGCAAGCCTGGGCGCCTTTCGCATCGCGCGGGTGATCGAGGCGGTGCAGCACCCCAACGCCGACCGGCTGCGCCTGTGCCGGGTCGAGCTGCGCCCTGACGGCCCCGAAAGCCCGCCGCAGGAGGTTCAGGTGGTCTGCGGCGCCCCCAATGCCCGGACCGGGATGATCGGCGTCTTTGCACCGGTCGGCACCCATATCCCCGGCACCGGCGTCGACCTGAAGCCCGGCGTCATCCGCGGGGTGGAATCGAACGGCAT
>SKWP01000232.1 GCA_007128865.1 Paracoccaceae bacterium | reverse complement strand
CGCCAAAGGCAATCTGGTGCAGCAGTTGCTCGATCTCGCCAAAGCGTCCCTCGGCCTGCAAGCGTTCGGCCCAGCCCTGCATCTGCCGCAGCGCCTCGACACAGGTTGCCAGCCACGCCAGCCCGTGTGCCGCAGTCTGCGCGTCGTCCAGCGCTGCCGGATCGATCCTGCCATCGCTGACCACGGCCGCGCGAAGCCGGGCGACGGCAGAGGAAAGTACGGTGTCGGCCTGCGCTGTTGCGGCGCCGGTAAGGTCGGTCAGGCCGGGCAACAGGACAGTGTCACTGGGCGGGTTCCGGTCGCAGCCGTCATGAGGCATGGTGTTCTCCCTTGCGTATTGCCGGCGACATAGGTCGTTTGCAGTCGCAGCACAACATTTATGCCCGAAAGCTCGGCGGCGCGAACTAAAGTGTCGCAGCCGGGCTGCCTCTCGGCGGTACTAACCGGTGCCATCGCCTTGACCTTCCGATCCGGGCTGCAGCGGTGGCACCACAAGGCCCGCTTCTATAGCGACCTGTCGCAAGGAGGTGAAGAACGCATCGCAGAAGTGCCGGCGCGGGGAGCCCGGGTCGATCATGATCCCGAGCCGGCGCACGGGCGGCGGGTCGCCCAGCGGATGTACCCGTTCCCGAAAGCTGCGCAGACCCATGTGGTCGGGCACGATCGATACACCGAGGCCGGCCGCAACCAGCGCCAGCACCCCGTCCAGCGTATCGATCTCCATCCGCGAACTCACGCGAATGCCATGGCGGGCGAGCGCCGCATCGATCATCGTGGCAACACGGGCATGGCGGTTGAACCGTACATAGGGATTGCGGCCCAGGATTTCGCGAAAATCGCGCCCCTCTGCGTTGCCATGCGCGATCACGACCAGACGTTCCTCGCACACGGTGAAGAATTCGATCCCTGCGGGCAGCGCTTGCGGGGCCGTGGTCACGGCGGCATCGATAAGCCCGGTGCGCAGCCGTGTGTCCAGCTCATGGGCCAGCCCGGTAGACAGGTGGATTTCGAGATCGGGAAGATCCTGCCTAAGGCGGCGCAGCGCGGCCGGCAGGATCGACGATACGGCGGTATGAACCGCCCCGATCCGCAACAGCCCGGCGCTTCGGTCCCGGCGGAGGGTTTCGCTCAGCTCTTCCCAGGTCGCGATCACGGCGCGGGCACGGTCGGCGAACTCGCGTCCCTCTGGCGTCAGGACGGGCGGCCTGCGGCTGCGATCGAACAGCCGGGTCTCGACGTCGGCCTCCAGCCCGCGCATCTGCACGCTGATCGCAGACGCCGAAAGGCCCAGCGCTTCGGCGGCCTGTGCAAAGCTGCCATGATCGACCACCGAAATGAATGTGTATAGGGACTTCACATCCATGATGATCCTCCAGATCGGTTGCCGCGGCTTCAGCCGGTGATTGCCTCGAGACCCTGCCAGACAAGGTTGAGTCCGAGAATGCAGAGCCCGATCAGGACGGCGGTTCGAAATCCCCTGGCCGGAAGGCGTTCGCCCAGCCAGTTTCCGGCCAGCATCCCCACGAGCGCTGTCGGAAGCGCAAAGGCTGCCAGCAGAATGCGTTCCCGATCCATGATTCCGACAAGTATGAATGCACCCGATATGAGAATCGCCAGAAGCAGGAAGAAGAGGCTCAGCGCCGACACGAAGGTGCGTCGTTCGATATCGAGCCCCATCAGATAGACAACCAGAAACGGGCCGCTGGCGGTGGTGATGGCGCCAAGGACCCCCGCGAGGATACCGGTTAACCAGCCCAGGGGGTTTTCGGCCCTGGGCTGGATGCGGAAAGGCGGCACCAGCACGTTGAAGAGCGTGAAGAACACCACGAATACACCCAGCGACAGCAGCAGTACTGTATCGTCCATGCCGGAAACGAATGCGGTGCCGACCGGTACGCCCAGAAAGATGCCCCCCAGCACCGGCCAGAAACGTCGGAGGGTGGGCCCCATCTGGCGCATCTGGACAAACTGTGTGACGTTGGTGGCCAGCAAGACCAGGACGGTGATTGCCAGCGCGGCCGGCACTGGAACCAGCAGCGGCAGAATGGCCATGGTTGTCAGCGGCAAGCCGAAGCCGACTGCACCCTTGATGAACCCGCCAACCAGGAAAACCAGCATGACCCCGATCACGACGACCGGATCGAGTGAGGCAGGCAGGCTCAGCATGAAATGATACCTGTTGGGCAGGGCGCCCCGAAATCGGTCCGGGCCGGGCAGAGTTTGAAGTCGCCCGGCCCGCCCATGGCGATCAGCCGTTCGTACCCGTCCGTGGCGGCATGCTCGTGCGCCGCTGCTGGCGACGGATGCGCGCCGCCGCCATCGTGGACCGGACGATCAGGACAACCGATATCACCGTCAGACACCAGAAGATGATCGTGATCGGCCCGCGCACGAAGATATCCAGCTCGCCCCGGGACATCAGCATGGATTGCCTGAACTTGTCTTCCAGCAACGGTCCCAGGATGAAGGCGATCAGGAACGGCGCGGCGGGAAACTTCAGCAGCAGCATGGCATAGCCAAGCAGCCCCATCACCAGCATCACGCCGACATCGAAGATCGAGTTGTTGATGGCGAACACCCCGAAGATGCACAGCACCAGCACGCTGGGAAACAGCAGGTTGGACGGGATATCGGCGACATAGCGGAAACCCCTGACCGCGAACCAGCCGATGAACAGCAGCAGCACCGAACTGGCGATCAGCCCGATGAACAGCGCATAGACCAGATCGGCATGATTGGTGAACAGCAGCGGCCCGGGGGTGAGCCCGTGGATCATGAAGGCGCCGATGATGATGGCGGTGATCACATCGCCGGGGATGCCCAGCGACAGAAGCGGGATCAGCGTGGCGCCCGCCACACCGTTGTTGCCCGCCTCGGCAGCGGCCACGCCCTCGATCTCGCCCTTGCCGAAATTCTCGCGGTTGGGCGATGCCCGGCGCGCCTCGGAATAGGACAGGAACGCCGATGGCGCGGCACCGATGCCGGGAATGGAGCCCATGAAGACACCGATGGCGCTGCCGCGCAGGATGGACTTGAGGCTGCCGCGAAACTCCTCGCGCGTCAGATGCGAATCGCCAAGCTTGCGCACATTGCCTTCCCGCTCCTTCGGGTTGCGGATATGCGAGAAGATCTCGGGCAGGGCGAACAGCCCGATCAGCACGGCAATGAAGTTCAGCCCCGCCATCATGTCGGGCGAGCCGAAGGTAAAGCGGTTGGTGCCGCCGATGAAATCCATCCCGACAGTGGCCAGAAGCAGCCCGAACAGCGCCGCCACGGCACCCTTCAGCAGGCTGTCGCCGGAAACACCCGCGATGATCGTCAGCGAAAAGACGATCAGGGTAAAGAATTCCGGCGGGCCGAAGTTTAGCGCAAAGGCTGCCAGCCAGCCGGCAACAAGGATCAGCGCCAGATTCGACACGAAATCGGCAATGCACGAGGCATAGAGCGCCATGCTCAGCGCCTTGCCGGCCTTGCCCTGCTCGGCCATCGGATAGCCGTCCAGCGCCGTCGCCGAGGATGCCGGTGTGCCGGGCGTCTTGATCAGGATTGCCGGGATCGAGCCGCCGAATATCCCGCCCTTGTAGACGCCAAGCAGCAGCAGGATGCCGGTGATCGGCTGCATGGCAAAGGTGAAGGGCAGGGTCAGCGCAACGGCCATGGTGGCCGACATGCCCGGAATTGCGCCAGCAACCACGCCAATGGCGATGCCCAGCGCAAGGAATGCCAGGCTTTCCCACTGGGCGACGAGGGCGAAGCCCTGAACGAATGCGTCGAAGAAGCTCACGGCAACCTCACAAACCGGCCCTGCGGGATCGCTACGCCGGCAATCTTGTAGAAGAAGATGTACAGCACCAGCGGCAACAGCACTGCCACGACAATGGCCCAGACCAGCCGCTTGCCGCCGGTCAGCAGCACCATCGCCACGAAGGTGATCATCGTGGTCCAGACCATGCCGAGCCGCGGCAGGGCGAAGAGGGTCGCCACCAGCAACAGCAAGGTACCGGCAAGCCGCAAGGCCTCGGGCTGGCTTATCGCCAGGCTCTCGGTCTGCTCGGGCGGCGTCGGCGGGGTGAAATAGGCACGCACCGCCAGCAGACCACCGCAGAGCACAAGCAACGCACCGATGATGTTCGGCCAGAAATACGGAGCCAGCGCCAGCAGCCGCACCCGGCGCGGGACTTCGACGTAATTCGGTATCAGCACTGTCAGCAGCAGTACCCCGAAACACAGGATAACGATGCCGACGATGATTTCGTCGCGCCGGGCCAGCATGGCTCAGCCTCCCTTTGTGCCTGTTTGCCGGTCAGGCCCGAGATCGTGACAAGGCTCGTGTCGTGCGCCTGGCATTTCGCCTTTGCCGACCGCCCTGGCACATTCGGCGCCGCACCGGTGTGACATCTGGTTTTTCGGTCTCGCTGCTGCGGCAAGCCGCCTCAGCATTCGCCGGTTTCGATATGCGCGACGCGCGGGTTGACCCCGCGCGCCGGCTTTTCGGATGGGTTGCGCCCGTGTCAGTCGACGAGGGTGATGCCAAGCTCCCGGGCCATGGTGGCGAAGGCATCGGCGGCGGTGTTCACGAAGCGCACCGATTCTTCGGGATCCATCAGCCGCACCTGCGAGCCGCCGGCTTCCATGATCCGGAGGAATTCGGCGTCCTGCACCGCTTCGGCCAGCCATTCGCCCCACATCCCGGCGATGTCGTCGGGCAGGCTGGCCGGACCGGCAATACCTGTCCAGCCAACCATGACCTCAAGCTCGGGCATGTTCAGATCGGCCGATGTCGGCGCATCAAAGCCCGGCACGGCTTCGGGCGTGGTTACCAGCAGCGGCCGCATCTGGCCGCTGGCAACAAAAGGCGCCGCCGGCGAGGTGCTGCCACAGTAGAAATCCGAAGTGCCCTGCAGAACGGCGGTCAACGCCGCGCCATCGCCTTCGGTCGGGATGTGGATGACGTCTTCATCGACGTCGTCGATGCCGAAAACACTCAACACCATCAGGCCGGCAAAATGCGGCATGCTGCCCACGCCGGCAGAGCTGAAGCTGACGAATCCGGGGTTGGCTTTGACCTCTTCGATCAGGTCTTCGATGGTGTGGATGTCGGAATTCGAATTCACCACACAGGCGACGGGGTTGATCTCGTACACGCCGATAAAGCGGAATTCATCAACCGTATAGGGCAGGTTGGGGTTCAGCGCCGGGTTGGTGGTGTGGGTTCCGACGCGGGCATACAGCAGTGTGTAGCCGTCGCCGTCGGCATCGCGCACCACGACCGATCCGGTCGCGCCGCCGGCGCCGGTGCGGTTGGTCACAACGATGGGCTGCGGCACGATCTTGCCCAGGGCAGCGCTGAGGGCACGGCCCGAAATATCGGTTGCGCCACCCACGCCGAAGGGGATGATCATCTGGATCGGGCGGTTGGGATAATCGGCCGCAGCGGGTGCTGTGGCCGCCACTGCCGCGCCGGCGGCGATTGCGAGGACTGTCTTCTTCATTTTCCGTTCTCCCTTGGACTTGTTTTCGGCTTCAGTGTGCACGCCCTCGGCAGGACACACATCGGATAGACCCTGTTTCGGGTCATTGACGGACCGGATTGCTTCCCTCCTTCTTCCGGCCCCCTGTATGCCCCGGTCATTCAGACGCGAACACTGGAAACCTTGACCGATACACAACATGTGACACCGTCTGACGTGGCTGCGAACATCGACATGCCTTCTGGCGGAGCGCCATCAGAGTTCGAGATCCAGTTCGAGCACCAGACGGCGGAAGTTCTGGTAGGCGCTTTCGATGAACGCAACCGATTCGTCCGGCGACATGAGGTTGACGACCGAGCCGCCGGCGTCCATGAAACCGCGGAATTCCGCGTCCTTTACGGCTTCAACCAGCCAGCCTGCCCACTTTTCCACCACTTCGTCGCTCAGTCCGGCGGGGCCGGCGATGCCGGTCCAGCCGACAAGCGCCTGAAGCTCGGGCTTGCCAAGGTCGGCAACGGTCGGGGCGTCGAATCCGACCACAGGCTCCGGCGAGGTCACGAGCAGCGGCCGCATCTGGCCGTTGGCTACAAAGCCCGCCGCCGAAGAGGTGCTGCCGCAGAAGAATTCGGTCGTTTGCTGAAGGACGGCAGTCAGCGATGCTGCGTCGCTCTCGGTCGGAATGTCGATGACGTTGTCCAGCGGATCGGCCACACCGAAGGCATCCAGCACCATCAACCCGCCAAGATAGGGAAGTGTCCCGGCGCCGGGATGACTGAAGGCCACTTCGCCGGGGTTGCCTTTGACGCGTTCGATCAGGTCGTCAATGGTGTGAATGTCCGATCCGGCGTCGACGACGCACGCCACCGGATTGAGTTCGTAGATCGCGATGAAGCGGAATTCGTCGACGGTGTAGGGCAGGTTTGGATTCATCGCCGGGTTGACGGTGTGCGTGCCGACCCGTGCAAACAGAAGTGTGTAGCCGTCGGCATCGGCATCACGAACCGAAACCGACCCGATCGCTCCGCCTGCACCGGCGCGGTTGGTCAGCACAAGCGGTTGCGGCACGATCTGTCCGAGCGGGCCGGCGAGTGCGCGTGCAGAAAGATCGCTGACGCCACCGGGGCCATAGGGAATGACCATCTGGATCGGGCGTTCAGGGTATTCGGCCGCAACCGCGCCAGCCAGGGCTATGGTTGCCGTCGCAAGACCCATGATCATCATCGGCGTTTTCATCGTTTTCTCCTCCCTTGTAGCTCGCAGTGGTGGTCTTCGCCGCTGACAGGCATACACCCGCCACGGGGCCGCCTTGTGTTCGCTACATCACTTCCTTCCTCCGGTCGTCGGTTTCGCCATAGCGATGCAGCGCCGGCGGCTTCAGCCCTTCGTACAGCGCCTCGAGCCGCTGGTTGACGCGGTCTCCGTGGCTGGCAAACAGCGAATTGCCCTGCAGGTCGCTGTCTACGATGAAGGGGCCGAAGTTTTCTACCCTAAACATCCACATCGCCTGTGCAATGCCCAGTTCGTCGAGCCAGTGAACGGCGTGCACGCCAACGATCCCGCGCCCCAGCAGCGCGCCGGTGCCATAGCCGACGGTGGTCAGGTAAACCGCACCGCGGGGCACCAGGATATTGGCATAATCCTCGCGGGTCATGCCCCCCTTGCCGATCACGATCCGGGTACCGGTGCGTTCCAGCCATTCCGCCATCCACTTGGAAAAGCGGAAACTGGCGGTTGCGGTGACCCCGCCGACACGGTAGCCGCCTTCGCCGTCCGGCGCGGCTGCCGGCGAACAGTGGAAATTGACGTTGCTCAGTTCGGCCAGCCCTTCGGGCAGGGGTTCGCCGTCTTCAAGCACGCGTTTGTAGGCGCCCTCGCGGGCGGTATAGACGATGCCGTCCAGAAACACGATCATGCCCGGTTCAAGCGCCGCGATGTCCTCGGGCGTTGCGGGCAGCTTCAGGCGGACGCGCTTGAGGTCTCGGCCGGGGTTTCCCATCCGATCGTCTCCCTTCGCATGTATGGGGTGAACCAGCGCGGATCGGTGCGGTATTCGATCGATCCGTCGGCATGGATACGGGCTGTCGCGCGACGCGAACTCAGGCAGAAGGTATGCACCGAAACCGGCATGCCGCCGGTATGGGTGAAACCAGCCTCGATGTGGCAGTCAACCACCATCGACGAGCCGACAAACCCCATCGGCCCCATACCGATGTTGTTGCCAAGCTCCTTGAGCTCATCTTCCAGCGCGGCGATCTTCGGGTCGGGGTTGCGGTCGCCGACCACGCGCAGACAGGCGGCCTGCTTGCCAAGCTGCATGCAGGTATCCTTGGACCCGCCCACACCCACGCCAACAATCGCCGGCTGGCAGGCCAGCCCGCGCTTGCCGAAGGCGATCAGCGTATCGAGGAAAAAGCGCTTGATCCCGTCGATGCCGTCGCCCGGAAACAGCATCCGGTAGTCGGAGCCGAACAGCCCGCCCTTGTGCACCGTGGTGATGTCGATCCAGTCGACCTCGGGCTCGAAGCTCCATTCCACCTCGGGCGCGTTCAGGCCGACGTTGTTGTTGTGATCGTTGCGCCACAGCGGATGCACCCGGTTGGGGCGCAGCGGAACATCGGTGGTGGCGCGTGCGGTGGCCGACCGCAGGGCGCGTTCCAGCGCAACAAAGCCGTCGGGCAGCTTTGCCTTGTCGCCGACCTTCACATAGTAGCGGGGCAGCCCGGTGTCGGCGCACATCGGGCGCCTGTCTTCGGTGGCGGCTTCCCAGTTCTCGACCATGGACTGCAGCACGAATGCCGACAGATCGCCCTTTTCAAGGTCGATCATCCCCTTGATCCCGGTCAGGTAGTCCTGGGGAATGTCGATGGCCGCCTTGCACATGATGTCAAAGGCGGCTTTCTCTATCCTGTCGGTGCCGATCATGCCGACACCCTGGCAGGGACGGCCGGATACCCGCCCCCGCTTTCCCGCATGCTTCGGGTCATTGCTGCCCGCATCTTGCCGTCCTCCGTCATTGTGCGGCGGTAGCCGCATCCTTCAGGATCGTCTCTCCCGGCCGGACGATGGAAAAATCGACCGGCACGGTATCGATCGTCAACCGGCCCGCACCGTCGCCGCGGACCCGCGTGTAGCGGGTCGAGTCCAGATTGCCGGTTTCGGGGAAATCCTCGCGGAAATGGGCGCCCCGGCTGTCTTCGCGGGCCTGGGCCGAGGCCGTGATCACCTCGGACGCCGTCAGCAGGCTGTCGAGGTTGAGCCAGTCGTGCCACGTCAGGTTGAACGCCCGCGAACTGCCCGAAAGCCCGGTTTCGGCCAGCTCTGCGCGATGGTCCGCCAGCTTTTCGGTCCCGCGCGCCAGCCCGGTTGCATCGCGCAGGATGCCGACATCGTCCCACATGGTGTCCGACAGCCGGTCGCGCAGGCCGTGCAGGTCGCCGGGCTTCAGCGCAAAGGGGCGTTCCGCCCGGGCAATGCCGGCATCGATCACCGACTTGTCCGGGTCGCGCAGCGGCGCACCGGCTGCGATGAAGGCCGCCATGCTGTCGCCTGCGATGCCGCCGAAGACGGTGGAATTGGCCACCCCGTTGCCGCCCAGACGGTTGGCGCCATGCACGCCGCCACAATCCTCGCCGGCGGCGAAAAGCCCCGGAATCGCGGTCGAGCAATCGACCTCGAATTCGACCCCGCCCATCAGGTAATGGGCCGTCGGCACCACCTCCACCAGCCCGCCGGCAAGGTCAAAGCCGCAATCGGCGCAGCGCTTGACCATGCCGGGGAACGACTTTGCCACCTTGTCGCGCCCCAGATGGCCCATGGAAATGTAGATCCCGCCCATGGGTGTGGTGCGGCCGGCGCGCATCTCGGCATAGATGGCGCGGCTGACGATGTCGCGCGTGGCACGTTCGCCCTTGGGGTCGTAATTGGCCATGAAGCGTTCCTGCGCCCCGTTCAGCAGATAGCCGCCGGCGCCGCGCAGGCCCTCCTCCAGCACCGTTCCGGTCATCCGAGTGTCCGGCCCGCCCAGCAGCCCGGTCGGGTGAAACTGCACCATTTCCATGTCGCGCAGCGCCAGCCCGAGGCGCAGCGCCATGGCCAGCCCGTCACAGCTCTTGTCGCCAGAAGGGGTGTGGTAGCGATACATCGTCGGCCCGCCGCCGGTTGCCAGCAGCACCGCACGCGCCTGCACGAAGCGATAGACGCCGGTGCGCATGTCGATCAGCAGCACCCCGGCAAGCCCCGAACCATCGGCGGCCGGCACCAGCTCGATCGCGCGGTGTTCTTCCAGCTTGTCCACGTCCAGCGCCAGAACCTGTTCCATCAGCCGGTTGATGATCTCGATGCCGGTCAGGTCGCCCTTGTGAACCGTCCGGTCAAAGGTCTGGCCGGCAAAGGCCTTCTGGTGCAGCGTGCCGTCGGGGTTGCGGTCAAAGAAGCAGCCGACCTCGTTTTCAAGCTCGCGGATGCGTTCGACGGCACCGGTCACCAGCCGCCATGCCAGATCCTGACGGGGCAGCCACTTGCCGCCCTCGATGCTGTCCATGAAATGCCGCTCGATGCTGTCGCCGGCTGCCAGCGCGACATTGTAGCCACCCTGCACCATGCGCGTGCAGCCGCATTTGCCCAGTAAACCCTTGACCGCAAGCGTCACATTCAGGTCGGGGTTGGCCTGTTTGGCGTGCAGCGCCGCAAACAGCCCCGCCCCGCCGGTGCCGAGGATCAGGATATCCGTCTGGTGGTGTTCGACATGCATGTCTCAGATCACTCCCCAAAGGAATATGCCGCCCAGAACCAGCGCCCCGGCCGTCCCCCAGCCGATGAGCCCGGCGCGGTCATCCGCGTCACTGCTCCAGGGCAGGAATTCCACCACCAGCAGCCGCAGGCCGAAGAACAGATGCAACCCCAGGAACACGACGAGCCCCCATTCCGCCGCCTTGACCAGCGGCAGTTCGGCAAAGCTCAGGAACCTGTCAAAGGTATCCGCCCCCTCCAGCGCCAGCCCCAGCGCAAGGAAATGCAACGGCAGGAACACGGCCAGCGCGAGCCCCGAAAGCCGGTGGCCCAGATGAGCCGCATAGGACCGGTGACGCCGCGCGCTCATGCCGCCCACCCCGATACCGCCCAGACCGCCCGCAGGCCCAGTACCAGCAGCACGACGCCAAAACCCAGGCTCAGCCAGTCGGTGACACCGCGCGAAAGCGGTGTCCATTCGCGCAGGATGTTGCGCAGCCCGATCGGCGCATGCACCGCCGCGGCGACAACGAACAGCGCATAGAAGACAGGCCACAAAGGCGTGGAACCGGTCCGCGCGAGGATCGCCTCGGCGCTCAGCCCGGCCCGGGTTGCATACAGGATGACCACCAGATGCAGGATCACCATCGGTGCCAGCACCAGTGCCGAAATCCGTTGCAGCAGGAACAGACGCGTCTCGGTCATGACCGCCTCATGCCCAGGAAATCCAGCAGGCTCATGCGTTTGATGCCAGCGATCGAGCGGGTCGGGCTGATGCCCACCGGGCAGGCGCGCATGCAGCTTCCCTGGGTGTGGCACGATCCGCAGCCGCCATGGGCCGTGGCGGCGGCAAGCGTTTCGTTCTGGGCTGCATGGCGGCTGTCGTTCAGCAGCGTCCAGGCGCGGTTCAGCGCCGCCGGTCCCAGATAATCCTTGTCCCAGCTGACCACATCGCAGGCCGAATAGCAGACCGCGCAGTTGATGCATTCGATCCCCGCGTCGGCATTGCGGCGCGCGCGGCTGGTCGGATCGACCTCGGCCATCGGCTCGGCGCGGCTGCGGGTTCCCGTGAATTTGCCGCCGGCTTTGGTCCACTTGTCGAAGAATTCACCCATGTCGGTGACCAGATCGCGGATCACCGGAAGATTGCGCAGCGGGGCGATGGAAAGCTTCCCGTCACCTGCAACCTTGCCGACATGGGTGCGGCAGGTCCAGCGCGGGGTGCCGTTGACCGTCATCGCACAGGAGCCACACACACCAACCCGGCAGGCAAAGCGATAGGCCAGATCCGGCACATGGTGGCGCTGCACTTCCGTGACCACATCGAGCACGGTCTGGTTGTCGCGCCGGGGCACGCTGAAGGTCTCGAAGGCGCCTTCGGCGCCGCCGCGCCAGATCTGCACCTCCAGCGTCTTGATGCCGCTGCCGCCGGGTTCGGCAGTCGGGGTCTGCACGGTGTCGCTCAATGCACAGCCTCCGCCTTGGGCTCCGCGCTGGGCGCCACCGGGGCCGGCGCGGGCAGGATAACCACATTCACACAGGCAGGCCGGCCGCTGGCCTCGGCCTCCTGCAGGGCCACGCGCAGCGCCTCCGCATCACCGCCGTCGACCAGCGCGCCAAAGGCACCAAAGGCGGTTGCAGCAAGGTCATAGCGCGCCGCAGGGGTAAGATCGCAGCTGTGGGTGCGATTGGCGCCATAGCTGCGGATCTGGATCTGGTGTTCGGCGTTCCACAGGTCGTCATTGCCGATCACGGCGACGAAACGGGTGTTTTCGCGTACCGCCGTCTCGTATTCGGCCAGCAGGAACCCCGCGGTGCCGTCACCCATCAGCGCATAGACCGGCACATCCGGGCAAGCGATGCTGGCGGCGATGGCATAGGCCGGCGCCGCGCCGATGGCGCCAGACACGCCGTTGATCACCCTCGGGCCGCTGTGGTGCATGGTCTGCCCCCACTGGCCGAATTCCCCGCCATCGACGATCAGCACGGCGCCCGGGCTGGCCTTGAGCCGTGCCTCGACCGCAGCGCAAAGCGTTGCCGGGTGCAGCCGGCCATCGCTGTCGGCGCCGCCCGGTGCGCGGCGCGCGGTGGCCTCGGCGACCCGGTCGCGCCAGGCGATGCGGCCGGCCTTGGCCCCGGATGATGCCGCCGCAGCGCAAAGCGCTTCCAGCGCCGCGCCGGCATCGGCCTGCACCGCGCGTTCCAGCCGGCTTCCCAGCCGGGCGGCGGCGCGATCGAGCATTTCGGCTTCGGGATCGATCACGACGATACGCGCGTCCGGGCTGCCGATATCGCTGCCCAGAAACCCGGTGGTGAAGTCCGGCGCCTTGGCCAGCAGCATCACCACATCGGCCGCCCGCGTCACCTCGGCCAGGGCGCCCAGCGACGGGTCGCGCAGACCGCGGGGGCTTTCCATGCACAGCACCGGCGCATCCAGCGCCGCAGCCAGCCGCGCCGGCGCATCGCCGCTGCGGCTGGCCGAAAGCGCCGGGCCGGTCAGCACCAGCGGGCGTTCCGCGCCCGCCAGCAGCGCTGCGATGCGCGCCGCATCCGCAACGCCAAGGGGCAGCGCCCCGGGGGCCAAGGCGGCGGCAAGCCCGCCCGCGTCCGGGCTTTCGGCAAGCGGACCCTCGAGCGCATCGACCGGCAGCGCCAGATGCACAGGCCCGGGTCGCCCCTGCCGGGCTTTCGCGATTGCGCGCGCGGTTTCTTCGGCAAGGGTCGCGGCGGTACCCGCGCGCCCCGACCATTTTGCCACCGGCCGCGACATGGCCGCCTGATCGAGTTCCTGAAAGGCGCCCATGCCGTCCTGCGCCCGCGGCGAATCGCCGCTCAGAAGCAGAACCGGCGTTTCCGAAGCGCGCGCCGAGATCAGCGCACCCAGCGCATTGCCAAGCCCGGCGCCGGCCGTCACCAGGGCCACGCCGACCTCGCCGGTCAGCTGCGCCCAGGCCTCGGCCATGTAGACGGCCGCGGCCTCGTGGCGCACATGCACCAGCCGGATGTCACGGCCGATCACGGCGTCGTAGACCGGCATGATCTGGTTGCCCGAAAGGCTGAATATGGTCCTGACCCCGGCAGCATGCAGGGCATCGACAAGCGCATGCGCGCCGGTACGGGTGGAATCGGCTGTCACGGTCTGGCATCCTCCCTGGATGACACGCTAGGATTTGGCTGAAAAAAACTCAAGCAAAAAATTGTTGGTTGAGAAATGCGGGCGCAATTGCGCGCTGCGCCCTGCCGCCCTGCCGCCCTTGCAGGGCCGCGCCGGTATGCGTGCATCCCGGCCGCCCGCGGTACCAGCCAGCGGCGCAGCATCCGCTCCCGTTGGGCCAGGCTCGGGCGCCGTTTTGCGGCGTCCGAGCCTGGCCCAACGGGAGCGGACGCATCTGTGATGCGGCCGCGACGGGCGGGAGCCCCTGCGGAACGGCCAAGGGGCGCGGTGCGGGCCGGGCGTTCAGCCGATGGCGACGGCCTTCACGTCATCGTCGATGAACGGAACGTATTGCGCGAAGTTCTCGGCAAACATTGCCACCAGCCGCGCCGCCTGCCGGTCATAGGCTTCCGGATCGTCCCAGGTGCGGCGCGGGTCGAGCAACACCTCGGCCACGCCCGGTACGGCAACCGGCACCTCGAAACCGAAATTCGGGTCACGCCGGAATTCGGCCCCGTTGAGCGAGCCATCCAGCGCCGCGGTCAGCAGTGCCCGGGTCGCCTTGATGGGCATGCGCGCGCCGGTACCATGGGCGCCGCCCGTCCAGCCGGTGTTGACCAGCCAGCAGGCTGCACCGTGACGCGCGATCCTGTCGGCCAGCAGCCGGCCATAGACTTCGGGGCGGCGGGGCAGGAACGGCGCGCCGAAGCAGGTCGAGAAGGTTGGTTGCGGCTCGGTTACGCCCTGCTCGGTGCCGGCGACCTTGGAGGTAAAGCCGGACAGGAAGTGATACATTGCCTGCGCCGGTGAAAGCCGCGCGATCGGCGGCAGCACGCCGAACGCGTCACAGGTGAGCATGATCACATTGCGCGGGTGCCCGCCCAT
>SKWP01000210.1 GCA_007128865.1 Paracoccaceae bacterium | reverse complement strand
AGCCCGCGCGGCGCCCCGGTCTGCAGGAACCGCTGTTCCAGCGCCGCCAGCAGATGCTCGGGCACGCCGTTGCCGACAAAGCCCGAGGTGGTAATCGTGTCGCCGGGGCGGATCATTCCGGCGGCCTGTTCCGCAGTCGTCAGCTTGCTGCCCATGCGCGCCTTTGCCCCCGTGCCCGCATCCTGCGGCCGATTCCCGCCCGGTCATGTTCGGCCAGCGCGGCCGTTACGGCAACCGGTGGCATGCGGGCGGGCGATGTGATGGTGTACGGCCGGTCTTGACCTTCCAGTGGCTGGAAGCATTAGGTGCCAGCCTGTGGAGAGCCCGAAGGAGGTGCCGATGACAGCCCGAGAAGCCGGCGCACAGGTGTTGCGGATAGAGGGCATGTCCTGTGCCGGCTGTGTGGCACGGGCCGAACGGGCCGTTTCGGGGCTCGCCGGGGTCGATTCGGCGGCCGCCAGCCTGGTATCGGGAACCCTGCGGGTGACCGGCACCGCCACGCCCTCCGAACTGGCCGAACGGCTGGCCGGGGCGGGTTATCCGGTTGCCGAGGATGTCACCCGGCTCGATGTGTCGGGGATGAACTGCGGCTCCTGCGTGGGCCGGGTGGAGCGGGCGCTGGTGCAGGTGCCGGGGGTTGTGGAGGCATCGGTCAACCTTGCCGCGCAGACCGCCACGGTGCGCCATCTGGCGCTGGGCGATATCGCCGCGCGGCTGGTGCAGGCGGCAACCGATGCGGGCTATCCGTCCCGGCCGGCCGGGGATGGCGCCGCAACCGACCGCGGCGCGGTGCAGGCGCGCGAGGCGGCCACACTGCGCCGGCTGACGCTGGTGGCCGGTGTCCTGACGCTGCCGGTCTTCGTGCTCGAGATGGGGGGCCACATGGTGCCGGCCTTCCACCACTGGGTGCATGCGACCATCGGCATGCAGGCAAGCTGGGTGGTGCAGTTCCTGCTGACCAGTCTGGTGCTGTTCGGCCCGGGCCTGCGTTTCTTCCGGCTCGGGCTGCCGGCACTGGTGCGGGCGGCGCCGGACATGAACAGCCTCGTGGCGCTGGGAACCGGCGCGGCCTGGGCGTTTTCCTCCGTTGCCACCTTTGCGCCGGGTCTGCTGCCCGAGGGCAGTGCTGCGGTCTATTTCGAGGCCGCGGCGGTGATCGTGACGCTGATCCTGCTGGGCCGCTGGCTGGAGGCACGCGCCCGCGGCCGCACTGGGGCGGCGATCGAGCGGCTGATCGGCCTGCAGCCGCGCAGCGCCCGGATCGAACGCGACGGTGCGGTGGCCGAGGTGGCGGTCGACAGCATCCGCCCCGGTGATATCCTGCGCATCCGGCCGGGCGAGCGTATCGCCGTGGATGGCGCGGTGATCGATGGCGCCGGGTTCGTCGACGAAAGCATGATCACCGGCGAACCTGTCCCGGCAGAGAAAACCGCCGGCGACGAGGTGACCGGCGGCACGGTCAACGGCAATGCCCCGCTGCGGGTGCGGGCGACGCGGGTTGGCGGCGATACGGTGCTGGCCCAGATCGTGCGCATGGTCGAACAGGCCCAGGGTGCCAAGCTGCCCATTCAGGCGCTGGTGGATCGGGTCACGCTCTATTTCGTGCCGGCGGTGATGGGGGTTGCGCTGCTGACGCTGGCCGTGTGGCTGGCATTCGGCCCCGAGCCGCGCATCGGGCACGCGCTGGTTGCGGCGGTGGCGGTGCTGATCATCGCCTGCCCCTGTGCGATGGGGCTGGCGACGCCGACCTCGATCATGGTGGGCACCGGGCGGGCGGCCGAGATGGGGGTGCTGTTCCGGCGTGGCGACGCGTTGCAGGCGCTGCAGGGGGTCGGGATCGTTGCCTTCGACAAGACCGGCACCCTGACCGAAGGCCGGCCCGAGCTGGCGGCGCTTGAGCCCGCGCCGGGGTTCGAGGCCGATGACGTGCTGCGGCTGGCCGCAGCGGCCGAGGCCGATTCCGAACACCCCATCGCCCGGGCGATCCTGCGCGGGGCGCAGTCGCGCGGGCTTGCGGTGCCTGCGGCGACGGGGGTGGAGGCGCTGACCGGGTTCGGGCTGCGCGCCGAGGTCGAGGGGCACGCGGTGCTGATTGGCGCGGCGCGGCTGTTTGACCGCGAAGGCATCGCGCTGGGGGCGCTGGCCGAAACCGGCACCGCGCGGGCCGGGCGTGGCCAGACCCCGCTTTACCTGGCCGTGGACGGCCGCGCGGCAGCGATGATCGCGGTGGCCGACCGCATCAAGCCCGCCACGCCCGCCGCCATCGCCGCGCTGCACGCCATGGGGCTGAAGGTGGCGATGATCACCGGCGATGCGCAGGGCACGGCAGACGCCATCGCTGCCGATCTGGGTATCGACCGGGTGGTGGCCGAGGTTCTGCCCGACGGCAAGGTTGCCGCGCTCGAGGCACTGCGGGACGGTGCCGCGGGCAGGGGCGTTGCCTTTGTCGGCGACGGGATCAACGACGCCCCGGCGCTGGCGGCGGCCGATGTGGGCATTGCCATCGGCACCGGCACCGATGTTGCCATCGAAAGCGCCGAGGTGGTGCTGATGTCGGGCGATCTGCGCGGCGTGGTGAATGCGCTGGAAGTCAGCCGCCGCACCATGCGCAACATCCGCCAGAACCTGTTCTGGGCCTTTGCCTACAACACGGCGCTGATACCGGTCGCGGCGGGGGTGCTGTATCCGGCCTTCGGACTGGTGCTTTCGCCGGTGCTGGCGGCCGGCGCCATGGCGGCGTCGAGCGTCTGCGTGCTGGCCAATGCGCTGCGCCTGCGGGCCATCCGCCCGGCAACCGGCGGCGGCGGTAGCGGGGGAAGCGAAACGGTCGGCGCAGCGGTGCGCCCGGTGCCCGCGCAATGAAGGTTCCGGTCCGGTCGGGTTTGGTGTCGGTCCGGGTGCGTTGATGCAGGACAGTGCGCCGGCAGCGGGCCGGCAGAAAGGCAGCAGGATGAATATCGGCGAGGCAGCACAGGCGGCCGGCGTACCGGCCAAGACGATCCGCTATTACGAGGAGATCGGATTGATTGCGCCGCGGCGCGACACCAACGGCTACCGCAGCTTTTCGGGGCGCGATGTGCACCGGCTGGCGTTTCTGGGCCGGGCGCGGGCGCTGGGGTTCGGAATTGCCGAATGCCGCGCGCTGCTGGGGCTGTATGAGGACGACGCCCGCGCCAGCGAGGATGTCAAGCGGCTGGCGCTGTCGCATCTGGACCGGATCGACGCGCGCATCGCCGAACTGCATGCGCTGCGCGCCACACTGGCCGAACTCGTGGACGCCTGCGCCGGCGATCACCGGCCCGATTGCCCGATCCTTGCCGATCTGGCCTCGGGCGGGGCAGAGAAAACCGCAAGTCCGGCCGTGCATAGGGCAGGGTGACCGGATTCTTGTGTTCTGCATCCGAAAATGCCCCCGGCTTGCAAAGAACACCACAGCCATTCTGGACCGCCGAGCGGGACCGAGCCGACGCCGGGCACCCCGCCCCGGCCCGGAATCAAGGCGCGCAGCGCCGCCGGGCCGCGCCCGACCGCCCCGATCGGGCGGGCGCCCTGCAACGGTTCAAGCTGTTGTTCGGTCGGATGTTCTTGCACCATGAACCGCCCGGGCATCCACCATGCAGCGCCCACCCGGCGGTCGGGCACCGCCCTGTGTTGCGCTCTTTCGTTCAAGGGCCGCTCTGTCCCGCATAGCTGCCCCTCGCCTCGTATCGCGAAACCTTGTGTCAGATCAGGAACACGAGCGGGCGGGCATTCATGCCTGAAGCCGTGATCCGTTCAGGCGATTGACGGGAACCCGGCCCGAAGGCTTCGCCAGCGCCAATTCCGCCAGGGGCCGGTGCGCAAGGTGGTGTTGTTTGCGGCCAGGCACATCGGTGGCTGACGCCGAACCGCGGGGGGGGGCGGCGGGCATTCTGCGGCGCGCGGTTGCGCCGTGATCGCGCTAATCGGCGGGGCCAAGCAGGACCGGACAGCGCGCCGCCTCGATCAGGGCGGCAAGCAGGCGCCGGTCGGTCTGAAACGATCGT
>SKWP01000345.1 GCA_007128865.1 Paracoccaceae bacterium | reverse complement strand
CCTTTCCCTGCACATGCTCCCTGTCGGACTGGCCGACCTTTTTCTCTTTTGCACGCTAAGATGTGATTTGCACTGCGTCAACAGGGAATATTGCAGGTCCGATCCTGCCTTGGGGCGGCTCGGCAGGCGATGCCCAAAAAAACGGCCGCACCCGGGGGTGCGGCCAGTCCGACAGGGAGGAAACCGGCCCGGCTGCGATTCGACTTGCCGGGCAGGGGCTCACTCTGGCACAGATTCGTTAAGCGGGGATTATGCCGGCGTTGCCGGACCGGAGCGCGGGATACCATGACAGAACTGTTTGTCGGAGGCGGTGGGGAAGACTACGAAACGCCGCAGAAGCTGTTGTTGCGGCTTGCAAATCGCCACGGGCTGATCGCCGGCGCCACCGGCACCGGCAAGACGGTGACAATGCAGATCATGGCCGAGGGCTTTTCGGCCGCCGGCGTGCCGGTGTTTCTGACCGACATCAAGGGCGATCTGGGCGCCATGGCCCTGGCCGGGGATGAAGACCAACCCCTGCACGCCGCCTTCCGCCGCCGGGCCGACCGAATCGGACTGGCCGACATCGGCTATCGCGCCTGTCCGGTGGTCTTCTGGGATCTGTTCGGCGAATCCGGCCATCCGGTGCGCGCCACCGTCGCCGAGATGGGGCCGCTGCTGCTGTCGCGCATGCTTGAACTGACCGAAGCGCAGGAAGGGGTGATGAACGTCGCCTTCAGGCTGGCCGACGAAGAGGCGCTGCCGCTTCTGGATCTCAAGGATCTGCAGTCCATGATCGGTTTCGTCGGCCAGAACGCGCGCGCGCTGTCGCTGCGGTACGGCAGCGTCAGTGCCGCCTCGGTCGGGGCGATCCAGCGCCGGCTGCTGGTGCTGGAGGGGCAGGGCGCCGACCGCTTCTTTGGTGAGCCGGCGCTCGACCTGTCCGACCTGATGGCGGTGGATGGCGACGGCCGCGGCCGGGTCAGCATCCTGCATGCCGAACGGCTGATGCGCACGCCGCGGCTCTATGCGACCTTCCTGCTGTGGCTGCTGTCGCAACTTTTCGAGGAACTGCCCGAGGTCGGCGACCCCGAGCGGCCGAAGCTGGTGTTTTTCTTCGACGAGGCGCATCTGCTGTTCAACGGTGCCCCAAGGGCGCTGATCGAAAAGGTTGAGCGCGTCGCGCGGCTGATCCGGTCCAAGGGTGTTGGTGTCTACTTCGTCACGCAAAACCCTGATGACGTTCCAGATTCCGTGCTCGGGCAGCTTGGCAACCGGGTCCAGCACGCGCTGCGGGCCTTTACCGCGCGGGATGCGCTGGCGCTGCGCCGTGCCGCGCAAACCTACCGCCCGAATCCGCGCTTTGACACCGCCGAGGCGATCCGCGATGCCGGGACCGGAGAGGCGGTGACATCGCTGCTCGAAGACCGCGGAAACCCCGGCGTGGCCGAACGCACGCTGATCCGGCCGCCGTCATCGCGGCTGGGCCATATCGGGGCCGATATCCGGGCACGGCTGATGACTGAGTCACCATTGGCCGGCAAGTACGACACCACGATCGATCGTGATTCGGCCCATGAACGGCTGCAAAGACGCGCCGAAAGCTGTGCCAGGGACGCCGAACAGGCCGTTGATGAAGAACGGGAATTTACCGCTGCACGCCGTTACGATACCGGCGCGCGCGGTACCGCGCAGCGCCTTGGCGGCAAGGCTGCCGCACGCTCTGCGCCACGCCGCGGCGATGGTGTTGCAGATGCCTTTGCCAAGTCATTCGCACGGCAGCTTGGCAGCCGGTCCGGTCAGGCGCTGGCGCGGGGAATTCTGGGAGGGTTGTTCAGGGGGCGATAGTGCGATGGCGAACGGGCCACAAACCCGATATTAACATAATACCGATTATCGGCCAAATGCATTGCAGAAGAATCGTTGCGATCAGCGCCCGGCTACGGCTTCCAGCGCCTGGGAAAAGTCGGCCAGCAGCGTCTCGGTATCCTCGCATCCCACCGAAACCCTGAAGAAGCCTTCACCAATGCCCAGGGCCGCGCGCGCCTTCGGGTCAAGCCCGCGGTGCGAGCTGGATGGCGGATGCGACAGCGTGGTGGCGATATCGCCCAGCGTCGGCGCGAAGGCCAGTTGCCGCGCGCCCCGCACCAGCGCATTCGCCGCCGCGCGCCCGCCTGCGACCTCGAAACTCACCATCGTCCCGCCCCGCCTTCCCAGCAGCGCAGCGGCACGGTCATGGTCGGGATGATCGGCGCGGCCGGGATAAAGCACCCTCTGCACCCCCGGCAGCCCGGCCAGATGATCGGCCAGCGCGGCGGCATTGGTCTCGGCGCGGTCATAGCGCAAGGCAAAGCTCTGCAACCCGCGTTCGGCAAGCCAGCAGTCGAACGGGCTGGCCGTGAGCCCGGCGGTGATCGCAAAGGCCCGCATCGCCTCGGTCCGCGCCGGATCGCGTGCCGCCACATAGCCCAGCGTGGCGTCGGAATGGCCGGCCATCAGCTTGGTGACCGAATGCAGCACGATATCCGCGCCATGCTCGAACGGCCGCAAGGCGCGCGGTGTGGTAAAGGTGTTGTCGATGACAAGACACACCCCTTTTGCCTTGCAAGCCTCTGATATGGATGCAAGATCAGCAATGCGCAGTGTCGGGTTCGATACCACCTCGATCAGGGCGATGCGGGTATTGGGGCGCAGCGCTGCGGCAAAGGCGGCGCCGTCGGTGGCATCGGCGAGGCTGGTTTCGATGCCAAGCCGCGGCAGGTCATCGCGCAGCATCCGCAGCGACCGGCCATAAAGCTGATCGGCGCCCAGCACATGGTCGCCGGCGCGGCACAGGCCCAGCAGCACCGCCGCCACCGCTGCCATGCCCGAACCGGTCACAACCCCGCCCGCGGCGCCTTCCATGGCATCGATCCGGGCGGCCAGGGCGCTGGCGTTGGGATGCCCCTCGCGGGCATAGGCATAGCCGGCCGCCCTGCCCTCGTACTGGTCATCCAGCGCATCGGGGCTTTCGGCGACATAGACGACCGATGGCTGGATCGGATGCACCAGCGGCCGGCTTGCCGATACCGGCCATGCGCCGCGCCGGGCGGGATCGTCGCTGCTGCGGGTCATCGGCGGCGCCTCCGGGCGCAATGGCGGGGGCCGGTGGCACCCCGCCTGCCCCCGGCAGCACCGGAGGCAGGCATCGGAATGCGGGCCTCAGAGCCCCGCGGCCACGGCTTCCCAGTTGACGAGTTTGTCAAGGAAATTGGTAAGATACACGGGTCTCTTGTTGCGGAAGTCGATGTAGTAGGAATGCTCCCAGACATCGCATCCAAGCAGCGCAGTCTGGCCAAAGCACAGCGGGTTGACGCCGTTTTCGGTCTTGGTGACCTTGAGGCTGCCGTCGCTGTCCTTCACCAGCCAGCACCATCCCGAGCCGAACTGCGCCGCACCGGCCGCGGCAAACTCTTCCTTGAATTTCTCGACCGAGCCGAAGGATTCGGTCAGCGCCTTTTCGAGCGCGCCGGGCATCTTCTTTTCGCCCGGTGCCATCCAGCCCCAGAACATGTTGTGATTCCAGTGCTGGGATGCGTTGTTGAAGATGCCGTTCTGGGCCACCGCGCCGGGCTGATAGGTGCCTTTCACGATGTCTTCCAGTGACTTGCCTTCCCATTCGGTGCCGGCGATCAGCTTGTTGCCGTTGTCGACATAGGCCTTGTGGTGCAGGTCGTGGTGGTATTCCAGCGTCTCCCGGCTCATGCCCAGATCGGCAAGCGCGTCGTGGGCATAGGGAAGATCGGGGAGTTCGAAAGCCATCATCGGTCCTTTCCGTGGGGTTGCGGTTGTGGGGGAATAAGTGCGCTGAATTGCGGCGCGTCAACCCCCAGCAGAGGCATAGAGCCCGGCATCGCTGCCCGGCCGGGCGGCATTTGCCAGCAACTCGGCCATATAGGCCGCGACCGAGCGAAAGCACACCAGCGTCACCGCAGTGGCTTCGCCATCGGTCCAGAAGGCGACGGCCGCCTGCGCCGCACGGGTGCGCCGTATCTGGCCGGGCCCGAAGCTGTCGGGG
>SKWP01000217.1 GCA_007128865.1 Paracoccaceae bacterium | reverse complement strand
GGGAAGGCGACAGCCCCGTCCTGCCGGACCTGCTGGACCAGATCCCCGAAGACGAAGACATCGGCACCGTGACCGCGGACGGCGCCTACGACACCCGCCGCTGCCACAGCGCCATCATCGCGCGCGGTGGCACGGCGATCATCCCGATCCGGAAAAACGGTCGGCCATGGAAGGAGGATTGCCCGGCCGCGAGGGCACGCAACGAAACCCTGCGCGCCACGCGTCACTACGGCCGTGCATTCTGGAAGCGGTGGACAGGATACCACGCCCGCAGTCGCGCCGAAGCCAGGATGCGCTGCCTCAAGTCCTTCGGCGAGCGCATCGCCGCAAGAGATCCAGACCGTCAGACCGCCGAAATCCACATCCGCGTCGCCCTCATGAACCGCTTCAACGCCCTCGGAACAGCCGAGATCGTCCGCGTCGTCTGAGCCTAACGGGGAAAGGGGAAGTCACGCATCAGGCCGACGTTCTGCAACAACGCCCATTGACCACCATGGAGGTTTCCACATCGTCCGGATCGAGACGGGCGGTGGGTCCGGTTTCGTTCCAGCCGCACGTGCGGCAGGATCTGATGATGTGACCGCCCCCCGACGGCATCGATGTGCCAAGGTGGGTCTGCGAGGATTCACAGAGGGGAGCCGTCACATCATAAGAGCCCTTCCAACGACCAGACAAATTCCCTACATTGAATGTATTGTCGCCTCCTCCTGTCATGAAAAGGTCTCGCCATGCGTCCCCTGCTGCTCCTCGCCCTGATGGTGCTGCCGTTCCCGGCTGCCGCCGAGACTTCCCACATCGTTGCGCCCCAGGCAGTGACCGAATGGAAGTCGGTCTATGGCCGGGTCGAGGCGCAGAGCCGGATACCGGCGCGGGCGCGGATCGGCGGCACGCTGGTCGCACTGGACGTGACCGAGGGCGATCTGGTCGAATCCGGCGACGTGCTGGGCGAGATCGTGGACGAGAAGCTCGACTTCCAGATCGGCGCTCTGGATGCGCAGCTTCAGGCGCTGGCCTCGCAGCTGGACAATGCCGAAACGGAACTGGCCCGCGGCGAGGAGCTGCTGTCGCGCGGCGTGACCACGGTGCAGCGGCTGGACGGGCTGCGCACCCAGGCCGAGGTGTTGCGCAACCAGATCGCCAGCCTGCGGGCCGAGCGGCAGCTGGTCGAGCAGCAGGCCGCCGAGGGGCGCGTGGTCGCCCCCATCACCGGGCGGGTGCTGAGCGTTCCGGCGGCCGCCGGTGCCGTTGTGATGCCGGGCGAGGCGGTGGCGACCATCGGCGGCGGGGGGTTCTTTCTGCGACTGGCGGTGCCGGAGCGGCACGCCGGGCTGATGGCCGAGGGCGACGCAATCCACATCACGGCGCCCTCGGGCGAGGTGGAGGGGCGGCTTGCCCGGCTCTATCCGCAGATCGAGAACGGCCGGGTGATCGCCGATGTGGCGGTGCCGGAGCTGGATGACGCCTTTGTCGATGCCCGCGTGCCAGTGCGGCTGCCCATCGGCACGCGCGCCGCGCTATTGGTGCCGGAAACGGCGGTATCGCACCGTTTCGGGCTGGATTTCCTGACCGTCGCCGGGTCCGAGCGCACGGTGGTGCTGGGCCGGCGCCATGACATCGGCGGCACATCCATGGTCGAGGTGCTCAGCGGTCTGAGCGCCGGTGAAACGGTGGTGACGCCATGAGCAGCGCCCCCCAGCGCCTGGGCATCGCCGGGCACCTGACGCAGAGCTTCATCACCTCGCCGCTGACGCCGCTGATCATGCTGGCCGCGCTGGCGATGGGGCTGATCGCCCTTTTCGCCGTCCCGCGCGAGGAGGAGCCGCAGATCTCGGTCCCCATGGTCAACATCATGCTGCAGGCCCCCGGCCTGCGGGCCGATGACGCCGTCAAGCTGGTGACCGAGCCGATGGAGACCATCGTCCGCGCCATCGACGGCGTGGAACATGTCTATTCCCAGACCATGGACGACCGCGCCATGGTGACCGCCCGCTTTGTGGTGGGCACCGAGGCCGATGCCGCCATCCTGCGTGTGCATGACAAGGTGCGCGCCAACATGGACCGCATTCCGGTGGGCATCCCGGAACCGCTGATCATCGGCCGCGGCATCGACGATGTGGCCATCGTGACGCTGACGCTGACCGGCCGGCCGGGCCAGGAGCTGGGTGCCCATGCCCTGACCCAGGTCGCGCGGGAACTCAGGGCCGAGCTGGCCAAGGTGCCCGATGTGGGGCTGTCCTACATCGTGGGTGAGGCGTCCGAGGCGATCCGCATCGCGCCAGACCCAGAGCGGCTGGCACTGTACGGCGTGACGCTGCAACAGCTGGCGCAGAAGGTACAGGGCGCGAACCGCACGCTGAATGCGGGCCACCTGCGTGACGACGGCGAACAGATCGAACTGGTGGCGGGCCAGAGTCTGACCGCCCCGGCCGAGATCGCCGGTCTGTTGCTGACCACCCGCGACGAGCGCCCGGTCTATGTGGCCGATGTGGCCGATGTGGGCTTCGTCGCCGACAGCGCGGAACACCGTGCCGCCCATGTCACCCGAACCGATACCGGCATTCAGCGCGTGCCGGCCGTCACGCTGGCCTTTGCCAAGCGCGGCGGCGCCAATGCGGTAACGGTCGCCGACGCGATCCTTGACCGCGCCGCGGCGCTGGAGGGCGACCTGATCCCCGACAGCATGGCGGTGGAGGTCACCCGCGACTATGGCGCCACCGCGCAGGACAAGGCCAACACCCTGCTGGTCAAGCTGTTCCTGGCCACGCTGTCGATCATCCTGCTGACGCTGCTGGCGATCGGCTGGCGCGAGAGCGTTGTGGTGGCCATCGTCATCCCCGTCACCATCCTGCTGACGCTCTTTGCCGCCTGGATCATGGGCTACACGCTCAATCGCGTGTCGCTGTTCGCGCTGATCTTCTCCATCGGCATCCTGGTGGACGACGCCATCGTCGTGATCGAGAACATCGCCCGGCACTGGGGCATGAAGGATCCCGAACAGGAGGCCGGCACCGGCGAGGGGCGCTCGCGCATCCGCCGCGCCATCGACGGCGTGGCCGAGGTGGGCAACCCCACCATCATCGCCACCCTGACGGTGGTGGCCGCACTTCTGCCCATGCTGTTCGTGTCCGGCATGATGGGCCCCTACATGAGCCCGATCCCGGCGGTGGCTTCGGCGGCGATGATCTTTTCCTTCTTCATCGCGGTGATGGTCACGCCCTGGCTGATGCTGAAGATCTCGGGCAATGCGCCGCTTCACGGGGGCGAACACGCGGAAACCGGGGGGCTGCTGGGCCGTGCCTTCACGGCCGTGGCGCGTCCGGTGTTGAAGACGCGGGCGCGGGCGGGAGTGTTCCTGATCCTCGCCACGGTGATTTCCTTCGGCTCGCTGGGGATGCTCTATACCGGCCATGTGACGGTGAAGCTGTTGCCGTTCGACGACAAGTCAGAGCTGGCGGTGGTGTTCGACCTGCCGCCCGGCGCCTCGGTCGAGGATACCGACGCGGTGGCGCAGGCGGTGGCCCGCGTGGCGCTGGACCTGCCCGAGGCCGAGAGCGTGCAGACCTATGCCGGCACCGCGGCGCCGTTCAACTTCAACGGGCTGGTGCGGCACTATTTCCTGCGGGCGGACCCCAACCAGGGCGATGTGCAGATCAACCTGGGCGCCCGCAGCCGAGCCAGCCACGACATCGCTCTGGAACTGCGCGAGCGGCTGGCTGCGCTGGACCTGCCGGAGGGGACGCGCATCCGCACGGTCGAGCCGCCCCCCGGCCCGCCGGTGATGGCAACCCTGCTGGCCGAGATCTACGGCCCCGACGCCGAAACCCGGCGGGCCACGGCGCAGCGCGTGCGCGCGGCGTTCGAATCCGTACCCTTCATCGTCGATGTCGACGACACGTTCCCGGATCCCGCCCGCCGGCTGCGGCTGGTGATCTCGTCCGACGATCTGGAGTTCTTCGGGGTCACGGAATCCGATGTGTTCGACACGGTGGCCACGTTGAACGGCGCCACCACCGTGGGCTATTCGCACCGCGGCGGCGGGCG
>SKWP01000405.1 GCA_007128865.1 Paracoccaceae bacterium | reverse complement strand
TCGCGGCCGCGCATCACCCCGAACCGCGGCCTGATCTCGTCGCGGAACTTCCACTGGATGTGGTAGAGCGTCAGCGGCAGGTCGCGGTAGCTGCCGACATGGGCGCGAAAGATGTCGGTGATCATCTCCTCGTTGGTGGGACCATAGAGCAGGTCGCGTTCGTGCCGGTCGCTGATGCGCAGCATTTCCTGTCCGTAATCGTCATAGCGGCCGGATTCGCGCCACAGATCGGCGGGCTGCAACGTCGGCATCAGCAGCGGGATGTGGCCGACGCGCTGCTGTTCCTCGTGCACGATGCGTTCGATGTTGCGCAGCACCCGGTAGCCCAGCGGCAGCCAGGAATAGATTCCCGCCGCCTGCTGGCGGATCATGCCGGCGCGCAGCATCAGCCGGTGACTGACGATCTGCGCCTCGGACGGCGTTTCCTTGAGCACGGGCAGGAAGTAGCGGGACAGGCGCATGGATCGACCCCAGACTGGTTTTCGCCTGCCTGACTAGAAGATTGCCGCGCAACCGGCAAGGCGGGCGCTTCCCGCCGGCGGGCAGCCGACGGCTTGCAGGAAGGCCCGCTTTCAGCCATCTGGGAGGCATGCGGATTTCCTGCCCCTCCTGCGCCCTTGATGCGTGCCGGCCCGGCCTGCGGAAGGCAGGCCGCCAATGACCCGGCAGCTTGCACTCGACCTGCCGGTGACCGAAGCCTGCGGGCGCGAGGATTTTCTGGTTGCCGCCTCGAACGCCGCTGCCGTGGCGGCGCTGGACGACTGGCGCACATGGCCCGCGGGCAAGCTGGTGCTGATCGGCCCGGACGGGTCGGGCAAGACGCATCTGGCCCGCATCTGGGCGGCTGCGGCGGGGGCAGCGGTACTGCCCGCGCAGGCCTTGCCGGCCGCCGACCTGCCGGCGCTGGCCGCGACCGGCGCCGTGGCGGTCGAGGATGCCGACAGGCTGCCGCCCGATGGCAGCGCCGAGCGGCCGTTGCTGCATCTGCACAACCTGCTGGCCCAGACCGGTGGCAGCCTGCTGGTCACCGCCCGCACCCCGCCGCGCGACTGGCCGGTTGCCCTGCCCGACCTTGCCAGCCGGATGCAGGCGACGGTTTCGGTACGGCTCGAACCACCGGACGACGCCTTGCTGGCGGCGGTGCTTGTCAAGCAGTTCGCCGACCGGCAGATCACCGTGGCGCCCGAGGTGATCAGCCATGCCGTCGCCCGGATGGAACGTTCGCTGGCCGCCGCGCGCCGGCTTGCCGCCGATCTGGATGCGCTGGCGCTGGCCGAAGGCCGTGCCGTGACCCGCGGTCTGGTGACCCGGCTTCTGACCGAAAGCGATCGGGACTCGACCGACAAGCCACTGGACGGAGCACCGCAGCCCAAGGCATGATCTGCGCATGGAATCCGCTATTTCCGCCAATGATTCGCCCGACATCACGGCCGGGGCCGGCCACCGGCCGGAGCCTGCCGACGACGGCGTGACGGTCTGCGCCGATTTCCTGCAGGCGGGGTTTCCCGAACCCGAACGCCTTGAAGCCTTCGATCCGGCCGGTCCGGAACGGTTCATCAATCGCGAACTGTCATGGCTGGCCTTCAACTGGCGCGTTCTGGAAGAAGCCCGCAATCCGCGTGTTCCGCTTCTGGAACGGCTGCGCTTCCTGTCGATCTCGGCCACCAATCTTGACGAATTCTATACCGTGCGCGTGGCCGGCCTGCGCGAGCTTGCCCGCTCGGGCAGTGTCGCACCGGGGACCGACGGGCTTTCGCCGGCCGAACAGCTGCTGCTGATCAATGAAGATGCCCGCCGCCTCATGGCCCAGCAGCAGGAGACCTGGCGCAGCCTGCGCGCCAGCCTCGAAGAGGCCGGCATCCGGATCGTGGCCGTGGCCGATCTTGACGAACAGGATCACGCCTGGCTGTCCGAGCAGTTTCTGGCGCGGGTCTTTCCGGTGCTTTCACCGCTTGCGATCGACCCCGCGCACCCCTTCCCCTTCATCCCCAACACCGGTTTCTGCCTTGCCCTGCAACTGGAGGAACGCAAGGGCGGCCGCGCCCTGCAGGCGCTTCTGCCGGTGCCAGGGCAGATCGACCGCTTCATTGCCCTGCCCGACCGCGAAAACGGACAGCAGCGTTTCCTGCCACTGGAAGAGCTGTTGCTGGGCCATCTGGAATCGCTGTTTCCCGGCTATCTGATGCGGGCGCACTGCGCATTCCGGGTCTTGCGCGACAGCGATCTTGAGCTTGAGGAAGAGGCCGAAGATCTGGTGCGCGAATTCGAGGTGGCGCTCAAGCGCCGCCGCCGCGGCGAGGTGGTGCGCCTGAAGATTTCGGCCGGTGCCCCCGAAGCGCTGCGCGAGCTGATCATGGACGAGCTCTGCGTTCGCCCCGACGAGGTTGTCGAGGTCGAGGGCCTGCTGGGCATGGCCGATCTGAAGGAACTGGTGCTGGATTCGCGCCGCGATCTGCTGTGGCCGGGCTTTGCCCCGCGGGTTCCCGAACGGGTCCAGGACCATGGCGGCGACATGTTCGCGGCGATCCGCCAGAAGGACATGCTGCTGCACCACCCCTACGAGACCTTCGACATGGTGGTGCGGTTTCTCGATCAGGCCGCGCGCGACCCCGATGTGCTGGCGATCAAGCAGACACTCTACCGCACCTCGCGCGACAGCCCGATCGTCAGCGCGCTGTGCGAGGCCGCCGAGGCCGGCAAGTCGGTGACCGCGCTGGTGGAACTGAAGGCGCGCTTTGACGAGGCGGCCAACATCCGCCAGTCGCGGCGGCTGGAACGCGCCGGCGCGCATGTCGTCTATGGCTTTCTGAACTACAAGACGCATGCCAAGATTTCGGCGGTGGTCCGGCGCGAGGGCGACAGGCTGGTCACCTACACCCATTACGGCACCGGAAACTATCACCCGATCACCGCGCGCATCTACACCGACCTGTCGCTGTTCACCTGCGACGCGGCGCTTGGGCGGGATGCGACGCGGGTGTTCAACTATGTCACCGGGTACGCGCAGCCCGAACGGCTGGAAAACCTCGCCATCTCGCCGCTGGGCCTGCGCCAGCGGTTGCTTGACTGCATCGCCGCCGAGGCGGCCCATGCCCGTGCCGGACGCCCGGGCGAGGTCTGGGCAAAGATGAACGCCCTGATCGACCCCGAGGTGATCGACGCGCTCTATGCGGCCAGCCGCGACGGCGTGCGGATCAGCCTGGTGATCCGCGGCATCTGCGGTCTGCGGCCCGGTGTCGCGGGACTGAGCGAAAACATCCGCGTCAAGTCGGTGGTCGGGCGCTATCTGGAACATTCCCGCATCGCCTGTTTCGGCAACGGCCAGGCGCTGCCCAGCCGCGCGGCGCGGGTGTTCATTTCCTCGGCGGACTGGATGGAACGCAACCTGAACCGTCGGGTGGAAACTCTGGTCGAAATCAACAACCCGACCGTCAAGGCGCAGATTGTCAGCCAGATCATGGCCGCCAATCTTGCCGATCAGGCGCAAAGCTGGGTGCTGCGCCCGGACGGCCGGTTCCTGCGCGCGACCGGTGAGGCCGGCGCAGAGCCCGGAGCGCTCTTCAACTGCCATCGCTTCTTCATGGAGAACCCCTCGCTCTCCGGTCGCGGCAAGGCCGGCGCCGATGACGTACCCCAGCTTGCGCATTCAAGAGATTGACGCGCCGGTCCGGGAAGGCCACAGTCGGCCGGACTTTCGCCGCGCGGAGCCGCCCGAAGCTGCCATGGACGCTGCTGTGCCGAAACCCGATGCCGCCGACCCGCCCCGGCGGGCCGACGCCGATGATGGCCCCTTCGACCGGCCACTGTTTGCCGATCCCTCGGCGCGGGCGCTTGAACGCGTCGGCGTCATCGATGTGGGCTCGAACTCGGTCAGGCTGGTGGTGTTCAACGGTGCGGCACGTTCGCCGGCCTACTTCTTCAACGAAAAGATCCTTTGCGGGTTGGGGCGCGGGCTGGCCGATTCGGGCCGGCTGAACCCCGAAGGCCGGCTGCGGGCGCTGGCGGCGCTGCGCCGCTTTGCCCTGCTGGCCGAGGGCATGGAACTGACCAACCTGACCGCCGT
>SKWP01000274.1 GCA_007128865.1 Paracoccaceae bacterium | reverse complement strand
CGAACTGGACCGTCTGCTGGCCGGATCGAGCCAGATCGCCGCATCGGTGCGGCGCGACACCACCGGTACCGAGATCCGCCACATCGGCGCCGAGGCGCAGACGCTTTCGGCGAACCTGTCCGGGCGGGTGGCGACCGGCGCCGGCGATGTTACGGCCGACCTTGTCTTTCGTGACCTCTCGGTGCTCGGGCTTGGCTATGGCGGGCGGCTGGTCGGCAATGCGCGCTATACCGAGGCCGACGGGCTGCAACGGCTGGTCGCACGGGCGGAGGGGCGCGAGCTTTCGACGGGCATTGCCGAGATCGACGGCCTGCTGCAAGGCGTGTCCGGTGTCGATGTCGCGCTGACAAGGGCGGACGGGCTGCTTGAGCTTGAAACCTTTCGCATTGCCGCAAACCGCGTCGCAGTGGACGCCAGCGGCCGGATCGCGCCCGGCGACACGGCCATAACCGCCGATCTGGGGGTGCAGGACCTTTCTGCCCTCGGCCCACGCTATGGCGGCGCGCTGCGCGGCAGCGCCCGGTATACCGAAGCCGCGGGCATCCGCGGGTTGCAGGCCGAACTGACCGGGCAGGATCTTGCCGCCGGAATTGCCGAGCTTGACCGTCTGCTGGCCGGCACCGCCCGGCTGGAACTGAACGCAAGTAACGATGGCAGCACGGCCGTTGATGTCGATCGCTTTGCGCTGACGGCCGGAAGCCTGAGTGCGCAGGCTTCGGGGCGGGTGGAACCCGGCGCAAGCGTGCTCGATGTCCGGCTGAACATGGCCGATCTCGCTGCGCTGGGGCCGCGCTATGGGGGCAGCATCGATGCCGGCGGCCGGATCGAGGAACAGGGCAGCCTGCGCGTGGCAACGCTTGATGCCACGGCGCAGGGCCTGGCGGTTGGCGTGCCGCAGCTGAATGCGCTGCTGCGCGGGCGCAGCGAGTTGCGCCTTGAGGCATCCGAGCAGGAGGGGCGCATCCGCGTCGGCAGTTTCCGCCTTGCCAACCCGCAGATGCTGGCCGAACTGGCCCAGACCGCCGCGGACCGTCTGCAACTGCGGGCGCGTGTGAACGATCTTTCCCTGATTGCGCCCGGGGTTGTCGGCACGCTGGCATTGACCGGCGACATCGATGAAACCGAAACCGGCTATTGGCTCGATATCACCGGGCGCGGGCCGGTCGGGACCGAGGCGCGCCTGACCGGCGCTGTCGATGAAGACCTTGGCCGGGTCGACCTGGCGCTCAGCGGGGCGGGCGATCTGGCGCTGGCCAACCCGTCGCTCGATACCATTACCATGCAGGGGCCGGTCAGCTTCGAGCTTCGGATGCAGGGCCGGCCGGTATTGTCTGCCCTGTCCGGCCGGGCCAGCACCACCGGCGCGCGGGTCGTCTCGCCGCGCCAGCTTGTCACCGTCGACGACGTGACCGGCACCGCGACCCTTTCGGGCGGACGTGCGGCGCTGGAAGGCACGGCACGGCTCGGGGGCGGTCAGATCGCCGCGCGGGGCAGCATGGGGCTCGATCTGCCATTCCCGATCGAATTGCAGGTGACCGTGGCCAATGCCCGCATCACCGACAGGCGCATCTTCGAAACCACCGTCGACGGCACCCTTGCCGTGGCCGGGCCGTTGCGCACCGGGGGCACGATCAGCGGTGCCGTGCGCCTGTCCGACACCGAATTGCGCATTCCGTCCACCGGCCTTGGCGGGTCGGGCTATGTCCCGCCGATGCGGCATGTCAACGAACCTGCCGCGGTGCGCCGCACCCGTGACCATGCCGGGCTGACCACGGGGCGCGGGGATGGCGGCCCGCGCATACCCTGGAACCTCGACCTGACCGTATCCTCGCCCAACCGCATCTTTTTGCGCGGGCGCGGTCTGGATGCCGAACTGGGCGGGACGCTGACCTTGCGCGGCACCACGGCGGCGGTGGTGCCGGCGGGCGAATTCGGGCTGATCCGCGGCCGGCTGGACCTGCTGGGGCGGCGGTTTACCCTGTCGGAAGGCTTTGCGCGGCTTCAGGGGCGCTTCATCCCCTTCGTGCAGCTTGTCGCGGCCACCACCACGCGCGAGCTTTCCGCCCGCATCATCGTTTCGGGCGAGGCCGACGCGCTGGAAATCGGTTTCGAATCGGTTCCCGACCTTCCTGACGAAGAGGTTCTCGCGCGGCTTCTGTTCGGGCAGGAACTCGGCCGGCTCAGCGCCTTTCAGGCCGCGCAACTGGCCTCGGCGGTGGCTACGCTGGCCGGGCGCGGCGGCGACGGGATCGTTGGCAACCTGCGCCAGACCTTCGGTTTTGCCGATTTCGACATTACCTCGGACACGCAAGGCCAGGCCGCGCTGAGGGTGGGCCGCTATCTTGCCGAAAACATCTATACCGACCTGACCGTCGATTCACAGGGCAGGTCCGAGGTTTCGATCAACCTGGATCTGACGCCTTCCGTGACTGTCCGGGGGCGGACGGATTCGGAAGGCCGCAGCGGCATCGGCATCTTCTTTGAACGCGACTACTGACCACGCCGGGGCTTGCCGTGCGATCCGAGCGCCGCAACATTCTGGCATGAACCTGCCATGTTGCAAGCCACAGCGCGCCCCATGACCTATCGGAACCTGCCGCGCCGCGGCAACGTTCTGCCGCAAGGTATGGCTGGTGCCGCTGAAGGGACTCGAACCCCCGACCCCATCATTACGAATGACGTGCTCTACCAGCTGAGCTACAGCGGCCAATGCCGGTGTCCGAATAAACGCAGTGGATCAGCGGCGCAAGGTCGAATCAGAGCGAAAGGACCGTCGCTTCGGTGGCGAGGGGCGGTGCTTGGTGTCGCCTTCAGGCCGCCTGGCCAGCAGCCGCCGCACGGAGCCTCCGGTGGGGCATGGCCCGGGCGTTGCACATTGTGCCGGCCGTCATTGGCAGGCCAGAGCCCCCGCCGCGCCGCCAGGCCCGGGCGCAGGCAGCCGGCTGAACCGCTCGGGTTCTGCGCGGTCACGGGCCGGCGGATTCCGGCCTGCGGATCGTGTGCGTGAAGGCTGCGCAGGTGCCCGGACGGGTATCGGCGCGGTCGAGAACGGTGTCCGCCCAGAAACGCCCGGATTGCGTGGCCAGTCATGTCGACAGTTGACCATTGGGGGGCGATCCGATAATCCTCGGGGGATGGATGATCCGGAGGAACACCGGGCGCGGCCGTTGCCCAGCTTGTGCTCTGGGCCAGTAAAGGGGCCCCGGTGAGCGTTGCTTCGGGAAATGGCAGCCATCAGGGCGAGGGCGCGGCTTTGGCGGGTCCGGACATTGCTGACCATGATGCAGGCCCGCACCTGCCGCCGCACGCCGGTTTTCCCGCGCCGGTAAAGGGAAGGATTCGATGACCCGGCTCAGCGATATTGCTACCGTAATCCGCAGCAAGAATGCCGGTCCTCGGGTTCTGACGCTTGATCTGATCTTTCCGGACGTCGACAGCTTCGAGTTCGTCCGCTCGGCGGGCGAACGGCTGCGTGACGAAGTGGCCCGGGTCTATGGGCTGCCTGCAGGGCAGATCACGATCATCCATTATGCGCCAGCCAATGCCATCAAGATCACGCTGCCGCGCGCCGTGATGGCCGGCGACCCGGATGACAGTGACATCTATGGCGCCCAGCAGCACGCGCCCCTTTTCGAGGTGGCGCTGTGAGAGCCGTCGCCCGCCTGCTGGACAGTTTCGGCAGCGGGGCACGGCGCCCGCTGCGTATTCTGGGTGTATCGGGGCAGCTTGGCTATGGTGTTCCGACCCCGGCATTGCAGGAGGGGCTCAGGCGCGCCCCTGACCTGATAGGGTGTGACATGGGCTCGATTGACATCGGGCCGGCCTATCTTGGCAGCGGCGAGATGGCGCCGACGGAGGTCGGCGCCCGACGCGACCTGCGCAAGGTGCTTCATGCCGCGCTTGATGCCGGGATTCCGCTGGTGCTCGGCTCGGCGGGTTCGGCCGGTGCGGCCCCGCATCTGGACAATACCCTGGCCATGCTGCGTGAGATCGCCGCCGAGGACGGTCTGCATTTCCGGATGGCAAGCATCCGGGCCGATATCGACCGCGAGACCGTCATCGATGCCCTGCGCGCCGGCCGGATAAGCGCGCTCGACGGCATGCCCGAGCTGACCGAGGAAGAGGTGCGCAGCGCCGACCAGCTGGTGGGCCAGATGGGTCTCGAGGCTTTCAGGCGCGCCATGGAGCAAGACCCCGACGTCCTGATCGCCGGGCGCGCCTGCGATACGGCGATCTTTGCCACGCTGCCGGTGATGCTGGGCTTTCCGCGCGGTCTGGCGACCCATATGGCCAAGATCGTCGAATGTGCCTCGCTGTGCTGTGTGCCCGGCGGGCGCGACACGATCCTTGCCACGCTTGACGATGAGGGCTTTGACCTGGAAAGCATGGCTTCGGGCCGTGCCGCGACGCCGGCTTCGGTTGCGGCGCACAGTCTTTACGAGCAGTCGAGCCCGTATGAGGTGGTCGAGCCGGATGGCCGCGTCGATCTTCGCACCGCGCGGTACGAGGCGATCGATGACCGACGCACGCGCGTGAGTGGCGCGGAATGGATCCCGGCGGCCGGCACCACCATCAAGCTTGAGGGCGCGCGCTTTCTCGGCCACCGGGCGCTGTTGCTGGCGGCCAGTTCGGATCCGCGCTTCATCGCCCTGCATGCGACGATTCTGGACGAGGTGAAGCAGGTGGTGGCCTCGCTGGTCTGTGAAGACAGTGCACCCGACTACGATCTCGGTTTCCGGGTCTATGGTATCGATGGGGTGATCCGTTGGCGCGAGCCGCCGTCGCCGATGCCGCGCGAGGTCTTTGTCCTTGGTCAGTGCATAGCGCCAACGCCGCAGCGCGCGCAGGAGGTGATCCGCACCACCAAGCAATACCTGCTGCACCATGGCTATGCGGGGCGCCTTTCCACGGCTGGCAATCTTGCCTTTCCCGTGACCCCGCCCGAGGTCGATGCCGGTGCTGCGTACCGCTTCAATGTCTATCACCTCATGCAGACCGATGACCCGGCCGGGCTTTTCCCGGTCCGGATCGAGGAAATCTGAAACCGAACCTGGAGGAAGCCCGGATGCGTCTTGCAATACTCGACGACTACCAGGGCCTGGCGCATCGTTTCGTCGACTGGGGCAAGGCCCGGGGTGTCACAGTGGTGGCATTCCGCGATCATGTCGTGGAGCCTGATGCGCTGGTCGCGCGGCTGGCGGATTTCGATGCTGTGATGCGCATTCGCGAGCGCACCGAGTTTCCCGCTGCGGTGCTGAAACAGCTGCCGCGGCTGAAGCTCATCCTTGCCACCGGAATGCGCAACAACCGGTCGCTGGACCTCGCGGCCGCCGATCAGCTTGGCATAACGGTCTCGACGACCGATGCGCTTCATCAGACCACGGTCGAGGTGACCTGGGCGATGATCCTCGGTCTGTTCCGCAGGATGCCGCAGGAATGCGCTTCGCTGCGCGCGGGGGCATGGCAGGCCGGGCTTGGCCGCGGGCTTGCTGGCAAGACACTGGGTGTTGTCGGACTCGGCAACATGGGCATTCCGGTGGCCACGATCGGGCGGGCCTTCGGCATGTCGGTTGTGGCCTGGAGCCCCAATCTGACACCCGAGCGCACGGCGCCGCATGGCGTGGCCTGCGTTTCGAAAGGCGAACTCTTCGAGACATCCGATGCGATCACCGTCCACATGCCGCTGAGCGACCGCACGATTGGTCTGGTCGGTGTGTCGGAGATTGCACGCATGAAGCCTGATGCGTTCATCGTGAACACATCGAGGCCGCAGATCGTGGACGAACAGGCCCTGATTGCAGCCCTGCGTGACAACCGGATCGGTGGCGCCGGCCTGGATGTATTCGAACAGGAGCCCCTGCCGGACGGCCACCCCTTCAGAACCTTGCCCAATGTCCTGGCAACTCCGCACATCGGCTTCGTGACTGAAGAGAACTACAGGATCTTCTTTGAGGAATCGCTCGAAAACCTGCTCGCCTACCGCAACGGAAACCCGATCCGGACCATAACCGCGGCACAACCCTTCAGGCCCGATTCCCAGGTTGCGAAGCAAATGCACCAAGCCGGCTGAGCGGACCTGTCCGGTACTGACGGCCGGTATTGGCCTTCTGACACAAGATACCGGACGGCGGCATGGCGCCCGTCGGGTCAGAGGCACGCTTGCGGCTTGACAGGAGGCTCGGGCGCCACCCTATTCCGCGTGGGGGTCTGGCATGGCTGTGGTGGTCGGTGCTGACGGGAACCCCTTGTCGGATGCAAGGCGCCGGGTGCAGCGGGCGCGTGCTCGGGCGGGTGCAGTCTGGGATGTCTGCAGCCATCGCGGCGGGAGCGGCGACCAGGGTGCCCGCGCGACCTTGCAGGTTTCCTGCACCTTTCCGGATACCACCAGACAGCGGCAACGGAAATGGTAGACTGTTGACACCTTTGGGGGGCCTGCGCTACGCTCGCATCACTACGGTGACGTCTTTCCTTTGCCCGACGGAGAATGCGATGCAGCGTGTCTGGGACAAGTATCTGACTGCCGAAGAGCGTGAATGGACCGCCGCGCGCAGGCGTCCGCCCTTCACCCTCGCCGGGCGGCGCGCGGCGTTGCTGATGGTCGACCTCTACCGCGGCGGATTCGGCGATACGCCGGAGCCGCTTCTCGAATCGGTCAAGAAATGGCCGTGGAGCTGCGGCGAGTACGGCTGGAAGGCGCTGCCCAGGATCGTGGAGTTGCTGGAAACCTGCCGCGAGGCCGGCATGCCGATCGTTCATGTCACGATGCGCGATCCGTCGGATGGCCTTCTGGGCTGGATCGAGGCGCGCAACATGGAGATGCCGGGTGCGCTCATCGCCGAAGAGTTGAGCGAGGAAGTGCGCCGCGCGACCGAAATCATCGACGAGGTCGCGCCGCGACCCGGTGAACCCGTGGTAACCAAGTCCGCACCCAGCGCCTTCTGGGGCACACCGCTGATCGGGCATCTCAAGTATCTCGGGATTGACACCGTCATTGTTGCCGGAATGGCCACGGCAGGGTGTATTCGGGCGACCGTCGTCGATGCCGCGGCGAACCGTCTTCAGGCGGTCGTCCCCGAGGAATGTGTCTTTGATCGGATCGAGGCGTCACACGCGATGACGCTGTTTGATCTGCATTTCAGATACGCCGATGTGGTGCCGACAGCCACGGTGCTCGACTCGGTTCGCGGTGCCGTAAAGACTGCTGCGGTGAAGAAAAGTGCCTGAACACCCGTTTCGGGTGTCAGCCGGGTTCGTGCAGTTGCCGATGGCTGCCAGAACACCTGGATCGCTTTGTGCGGGGGGGCGGCAGTGATGACCCGGGATCGGGATGACGTGATGGCAACGCCGGATGGCTACCTGGTCGCTACGCCGGCCAACAGCGCCGAATTGCAGGCGGCGCGCGAACATGCCGCCGAACTGGTCGCACGTTTCCGCAAGGGTCGGGGTTATCGCGAGTCCGAGCCGGAATTCGGGATGATGCGCCCGGACAGAAGGGCATCCGGTGCTGATGGGTGAATTCGAAACCATTTCGGAAATATCCGCTGGATACGTGTCCGGTGAAGTATCGCCGAGCGAGATCGTTGCGAGGTGCCTCGGGCGCATCGAACGGTTTGACCACTCGCTGAATGCCTTTCTCTGCGTCGCCCGCGACCATGCCCTTGCGGCTGCCGCGACGGCTGATGCCGAAATCCGTGCCGGACGGCGGCTTTCAACGCTTCACGGCATTCCCTTCGCCCTGAAGGACATTATTGACCGCGAGGGGTTCGCCACCACGGCGCACTCCCGCCTGTTGGCGGACAATGTAGCCGCGCGCAGCGCCGCCTGCGTCCGAAAACTGGAGGCGGCCGGGGCGATTTTTCTGGGCAAGCTCGCAACCCATGAATTCGCCATCGGCGGGCCAGCTTTCGATCTCCCGGTGCCGCCGGCGCGGAATCCGTGGAACCGGGACCATTTCACGGGCGGTTCGTCGAGCGGAAGCGGGGTCGCAGTCGCCGCCCGCATGGTGCCTCTGGCATTGGGGACCGACACGAACGGATCGGTGCGCAACCCCGCTGCGGCTTGCGGCATCGTGGGAATGAAGCCTACCCGAGGCCTGATCAGTCTTGACGGGGTGATCGAACTGTCCCGCAGCCTGGATGTCGTTGGCCCGATGACAAGCGACGTGACGGGTAACGCATTGGCCCTCGACGTCCTGGCCGGCATCTCCACGACCCTGCCGGCAAAGTCGTCGGTGCCCTCGCTTGCGGGGTTGCGGATCGGTGTGATCCGACGGTTCTACAGGCATGACATGATTGCCGCGCCTGAAATGGATGCCGGTATCGAATCCGCACTTGGCGTTCTCGGGGAACTGGGCGCCGAAATCTCGGAGGTCGATGCCCCGCCACTTTCGGAATTCGCAGACTGCAACCGTGTGATTCTCGTGGCTGAGGCATATTCGGTTCATCGAAAATCGCTGAGAAGCAGATATGCCGACTACTCGAAGAGCCTGCGCGAGCGTGTCCTGCCAGGTGCGTTCATCCAGGCGGCGGATTACGAGGCGGCCCGACGTTTACAGCGGCATTTCACCAGCGGAATGAACCGGATCCTCGATGGATTTGACGTGCTTGTAACGGCAACGAACCTGGATCCTCCGGCCCGCTTCGATCAGGATGATGTCCTGACGGCGCAATACACCCGGCACGCCCGCGCGCCGTTCAGCCTGACCGGGCATCCGGCATTGTCGGTGCCGGTGGGGGTTTCTGCCGATGGTCTGCCGCTGGCGATGCAGATCATCGGAAAGCATCATGACGAACGGTCGGTGTATCGGGTGGCACTTGCCCATGAAATGGCCAATCCGCCCGCATTTGCAGCTCCTCCCCTGGTGCGGGGCGAAAGGGGCTGAGCAAATTCCTGTCGATCAGTCAGCCAGCATGTCCGGAGGCAATTCTTCGCGACACTTGCCAGACGGCGCTGTATCGGGGCGATATCCGGGGCTGCATCAATTGCCATTATTCGCCGCATCGCAAGGGTTTGTCATCGCGTAGCGGTTCGGGCGCTGCCTGGGTTCAGCGCGCTGCCTGTTGGACCATTGGCGGGGTATTGCGCTGTGCCGTTGGGATGACAACTGTTGACAGTTGAATTGGCGGTATGTTTTGATGACCTGCGGGGGGTGAGTCGACGCTGTGCCAATTACCCCGAACAATCCAATGCAGGGAGTCTCGAGAATGTATGGGATCAGAAAGCTGGCGATGGTTGCTTCCGTGGGTGCAGCGGGAATGGCCGTTGCACTTGGCGGGACGGCACAAGCCGACGAATTCCCGAGCAAGGCCATCACGCTCATCGTACCCTTTGGGGCCGGCGGCGGTACCGATCAGTGGGCAAGGGCCATCGCGACAGGTGCCTTTGACGTGACCGGCCAGGCCATGCACGTTCGCAACATGCCCGGAGCTTCGGCGACTGTGGGGTGGGCCAACCTGCTGGACATGCCTGCAGACGGCTATACGATCATGTTTGCCAGCCCCACGCCGATGCTGGCGCAGATGACCCAGCAACGGCCACCCTTCCAGCTCGACGACATCAAGATCGTGGCCTATATCGGCGCCTTTGACTCGGTGGTGGCCACCCAGGACAATCTGGGCTGGAGCGACTGGGACAGCTTTGTCGAATACGCCCGGGAAAACCCCGGTACGGTGACGGTGGGCGGCACCACCTCCAACATCGTGGGAACCGCCACGACCTTCAATTCGGCAGGAATTGAAGTGGTCTTCGTTCCCTACGCCAGCACCGCCGATGCGACCGCGGACTTCCTGGGCGGGCATATCGACGCGGTTACCGGACCGACTGCGGATATCGCCACGTTCGCTCCGGAGTACGGCATCGTCATTATCAACGCGAGCGATCTGCCCTTCTCCGACCACTTCCGCGAGGCCTTCGGCAATCCGCCGCTGGCCACCGATATCGGGCTTGAGGGTGTCTCGCTTCCGCGTTGGGTCGGCGTTCATCCCGACACCCCTGACGAGATCGCCGCGAAGCTGTCTGACATCATCGGCGAGTTGCTCGAGCAGCCCGGCGTGAAAGGTCTGTTGAACGCGATCGATGCCGAGGTGATCTTCACCCCATTCCCGCAGTCACAGACGACCTACGAGGCGCTTGTCGTAAACATGCGTGAGTTCGCGGATCTGCTGCGCTAGTTCCAGGCAGATCAACGACGGGGAGGGCGGCCCAGGCTTGCCCTCCCCTGCCGGCACTATCCCAGAACCCATGGCCTGATCGCGAGGTTGACGATGTCGAAGGCTCCAGGCCCGACGCCGACCCCATGGCATCTATCCAACCAGTTTCTCGGGCTTGTCCTGCTGAGCGCGCTCATCGCGCTGTTTGTGAGCATCTACACGAGCGACTGGGCATCCGAGATCCAGATGGATCGCTTCCAACTCGGGTTCTTTCCGCTGGTTGGCGTCGTCTGGATGATGATTGCGGCCTTGATGCTGGTCGTGGACCACGCGCGCAAGAAGGAATTCGGGGAGATCGAAGAGATACGTCCGGGCAGCTGGCCATGGATCATCGGCTTGTCGGTGGCGTGGTATGCCTATGCGCAGCTGGTCCTGTATCTCGGCTTCATCCTCACCACATTCCTGTTCATTTCCATACTGCTCCGCATCGGCGGTGTTCAGAGCTGGAAAACCATTGCGGGCGCCGGGGCGCTGTGCGTCGTCGTCGTCTTCCTGCTGTTCTTCGCCATCGGTGTCGATCTGCCAACCGGCAGAGTCTGGTCCTGAACCGGGAGCTGAAACCTGATGATTGACATGGTTGCACTGGAGCAGGCGCTCTCGATGGTCTTTACCTTCGAGACCCTGTTCTGGATGGTTGTGGGTGTCACGATCGGTGTCGGAGTCGGTGCGATCCCCGGCCTGTCGGCCACCAGTGGCGTGGCGCTCGTGCTTCCCCTGTCCTTCACGATGCCCCTGGCCCCCGCGCTGGGCCTGATCATCGGTCTTTACAAGGGCGCCATTTATGGCGGCGCCATCTCGGCCATCACCTTTGCCACGCCCGGCACCCCTGACTCGGCCCCGACCGTCTATGACGGTTACAAGATGATGAAGCAGGGCAAGGGCCGAAAGGCCATGCTCATGGCGCTGTACGCGTCGGTGACGGCCGATGTGGTCAGCGACATCCTCGTGATCATCATCGCACCGCTGATCGCCATCGTGGCGCTGGCCTTCGGGCCGAGCGAACGTGTCTGGCTGATGATGCTGGCGATCGTTCTGATCGGATCCCTGAGTGGCAGCCACTTTGCCAAGGGGCTGCTCAGTGCCGGCATCGGCCTCTTTATCGGCACGATCGGCAGCGACCCGATCAGCAATGTCGAGCGAAACACCTTCGGGGTGTGGTGGCTCTATGGTGGGATTGGCCTCGTCCCGCTGATCATCGGCCTGTTCGCAATGGCTGCCATGCTCGAGGAATGGGCCAAGCACATCGCCTCGAAGTCCAATGGCAAGACTGCTCCGGACGACTCCGAGGCCATCAAGGGGATGTTCGGAAAGAAGCAGGAAGGCCTTACCTTCCGCGAGTTCATATCCTGCAGGAAGGAGATGGGCATCGGCATCGCCATCGGCAGCTTTGTCGGGATGCTGCCCGGACTGGGGGCGCTTGTTGCTTCGTTCCTGTCCTACAGCGTGGCAAAGCGGTATTCCCCCGAGAAGAACATCGGTTCCGGTCGGCTGGAGGGGATTGCAGCGGCCGAGGCCGGCAACAACGCCACCGTGGGGCCGACCCTGATTCCGTTGCTTGCCTTCGGGATACCCGGCAGCACCACGGCAGCCCTGATCGGCGGCGCGTTGATCATGCAGGGCGCCACACCTTCGGCACGGATGTTCCAGGTGTTCCCTGAAATCATCTATGCCTTGTTCATCATCCTGTTGCTGGCAAACTTCGTTAACCTCGGCATCGGAAGGATGTTCGCGTTCCTCTATGCGCGCCTGGGGCAGCTTCCCCGTCCCATCCTGATCCCGACGGTCATGCTGATGTGTGTCACGGGTACTTATGCATACCAGCAGAGCATGTATGACGTGATCGTCATGCTGTTCTTCGGTGTCTTTGGCTTCGGCATGCGTTTCTTCCGGATCCCGGAGGCCCCGCTGATCATCACTTTCGTGGTCGTTCCCCTGGCCGAGGCCGATCTGCGGCGTGCGCTGTTGATCAACCGCGGGGACTGGTTCAATGCCCTTCTGGGTACCTGGTTGGCGGTGGCCCTGTTCTCGCTGGTGGTGCTTCTCGTTCTCGTATCGATCAAGGCCAGGGTCAGCGAACGCGTCGCAAGGCTGACGAAAGGGGAGGACGAGCAAGGAAAATGAACAGCATGATTCCAGCTGCCCAGGCGGGAGATCCGACTGACCGGAAACGCGCCAGGCAGGAAACGCGCGCCGGCTGAACCGCGGGAAAGAACCACGCTGTAATCGGACGTGCCATTTCGGGAAGTACGACATGAAATCCGGGAAATCACAGACCATTCAGGACTATACCGAGACGCTTCAGGGCGTGGCATTCGGGCCCGAGCGCTCCGGGGAACTTGCCGGAGAGGTCGCAAGCCTTGTGGGCGCCGTAGAGCAAACGACAAGTCTGATGTCTTTCGACTGCGAGCCATCGCAATTCCAAGCCTACATCGGTCGCTGGGAGGGCGCGAAGAAATGACGAATGCTGCCGTGGCCGAGGTTCTCGACCTGTCGCTCAACGAAGCTGCCGCCCTCATTCGCCGGCGCGAGGTCACTTCTCGGGAGCTGACTGCCGCTGCGCTGGCCCGTGCCGAGCAGACCCAGCCAACGATCAACGCCTTCATCCGCATCGACACCGAAAAGGCGATGGAATCGGCAGCGGCCGCGGACCGGGAAATCGGACAGGGGCAATATCGCGGCATACTTCATGGTATCCCCCTGGCACACAAGGACATGTTCTATCGCGAGGGTGAGATCACCTCCTGCGGCTCTGCGATCCGAAGGGATTTTCGCGCGACCTACACCTCGAACCTTGTCCGCCGGCTGGACGCGGCAGGGGCAATCACGATCGGGTGGTTGAACATGTCCGAATTCGCGGGCGGGCCCACGGGCCATAACGTGCATTTTGGCGATTGCTGCAATCCCTGGAATCCGGAGCATGTGTCAGGCGGGTCATCCAGCGGATCAGGCGCGGCGGTGGCCGCAAGGATCGTCTTCGGTGCGCTTGGCTCCGACACCGGGGGGTCCATCCGGATCCCGGCGGCCTGTTGCGGTATCGTCGGGGTCAAGCCGACCTATGGTCTGGTCTCTCGGCATGGCGCCATGCCGCGATCCTGGTCGCTTGATCACGTGGGGCCGCTGGCACGGACCCCTGCGGATGCGGCGGGGATCCTGCATGCGATTGCCGGGGTGAACCGCGACGACCCGACGTCGTGGATCGCCGAGGTTCCCCGGTATCACGAAGGCATGCAGGATGTCCCCAAGGGGCTGCGAATCGGGGTGCCGAAAAAGCATTTTCTCGACGATGTCAGTGCCGATGTGGGCGCGGCGTTCGAGGCGGCGCTGCAGGTCTTGCAGGCGCTGGGATGCATCCGCGTCGAGGTGGACCTTCCCGATCCCGTACCATTGTCGCAACTCAACGACGTCATCTCGAAATCCGAGGCGGCTACGATACATCGGAAATGGTTGATCGAATGCCCTGAGCAGTATGGCGGGCATGTGCGTTCGCGGATCGAGAGCGGCCTTGCAATTCCGGCGACGCGCTATCTTGAAGCGCTTTCGATGCGCGAGGCCGTCACCCGCGAGTTCGTGGACACGGTGTTCACGGAATGCGACGTGGTCTGCACACCCACGCTGCCGGTTGTTGCCCCCAGGCGTGCCGAGTCGAACCCGGAAGATCCGATGGGCGTACTGGATGTCGTGCGCAAGATGACCTACCGCACGCGGTTGTTCAACTATCTCGGATTGCCCGCCTTCAGCGTTCCGATGGGCCTGGGGGCCGGCAACATGCCGGTCGGGCTGCAGCTGGTCGGGCGGCCCCTTGCCGAATCGCTCCTGTTCTCGCTGACCAACGCATTGCATGACGAGATTGCCGGGCCACAACCTCCGATCACCTGATCGGCGGGCAGGAGGTTGAAACCGTCCGTCCACGCCAACAGCTTGAACGCAAGCTTCCGGCGAGGGGCGCGGGTGCGCGGCGTTGACACCCCGGCATGACCCTCAAGCTTTCCGGCACCGGGTGCGCCGGCGCGCCGTCCGGCCGAGGCAAGGACATGTCAGGTCTCGCGGGGCATCCTCCGTGGATGCCCAGCCACATCACCCATCCATCTTCAACGCATTGATGAACGCCTGCTGCGGGATTTCGACCTTGCCGAACTGGCGCATCTTCTTCTTGCCGGCCTTTTGCTTT
>SKWP01000480.1 GCA_007128865.1 Paracoccaceae bacterium | reverse complement strand
TTGCAGAGCGACTGAGACCCGGCGGACCGACCCGGCCGGGCAGCGGAAATCGGCATGAAATTCCTGATAGTGCAATCCTGCATTGCCGGATCGTTGCACAACCGCGATACCGTGTACAGTGTGGAACGTATACCCGTCGCCATTCCCGCCGGGAAATCCGCTTGCCGACGCCATCCGGCGATTGACTTCGCCTGCCCGCGGCGAAAGCCTCATGACTGGCGGCCCGGCAAGCGCGCCCGGCCATCAACGCCGGGCGTAATCGGGCGGTTCGGCAGCTGTCAGCAGCCATTCGATCAAACCGACGGCATCGAAACAGGGACGGCCCGTTGCCACGCGGATGGCGTGCGAAAACGGGGGAATGTCGCTGCACTGGATCAGGAAAAGCCCGATCGTGGGATCATCGCGCACCGCCGCCTCTGCCAGTGCCACCACCTCGGATCGCATGCGGTCGGCGTCGAAATCCGGCTCCTGCCGGAGGATCGAATCGAACGCACCACTGCCTTTCAACTCGATCACCACCAGACGTTCGGTATCGGCTTCACCCAGCCCGCAGGCCGAAAGCGACCGCGCGTTGATTGCGCTGCAGGCGCTGGCAATCACCGCGATCTTGCGGCCTTGTGCCATCCCGGCCAGCAGCATCGGCGCGGCCATCATCACCGACAGGAACACCGGCACCGGCAGCGCCGCGGCGACAGCGCGCTGATAATAGACAAACGAGCCGCAAGCACCGGCGATCACGCTCACGCCGAACCGCAGCAACCGTCGGGCCGCTTCCAGGATAAGCGGCTCGACCGACGGGTCACCGGCCATCAGAACCGCTGGCTCCTGCAGCGACACCACCTCGTAGAACACCGGACGGGTAAAGCTGCGGGAGTGCTGGACATTGCCCGGCAGCAGCCGGTGGCGGGTGTCCAGCACCACGATGCCGACCCCGGCACCGGCCAGTGCGTGCCCCCCCGCAGGCGGATTCCGGTCCGGATGGGCGTCAGAACCCGACACGGTCGCCCCCCTTCAGCGCCAGCATGTGCCGCGCCTCGGCCGGCGTGGCGATTTCAAGGCCCAGTTCCTCGAGGATGCGGCGTATCTTGCCCACCTGCTCGGCGTTGGATGTGGCCAGTTTCCGCCGGCCGATATAGAGGCTGTCCTCCAGCCCCACCCGGACATGGCCGCCCAGCAACGCCGAAAGGGTGAGAAAGCGCATCTGGAACCGCCCCACGCCCAGCGCCGAAAGCCGGTAATCCGCACCGAAGAGCTTGTCGGCCATTGCCTTGAAATGAATCAGGTTTTCCAGATCGGCCCCCATGCCGCCGGAAATCCCGAAAATGCCCTGGATCAGGAATGGCGGCTCCAGCAACCCGCGGTCGATCATCTGGCGCAGGTTGTACAGATGTCCGATATCGTAACACTCGAATTCAAAACGCGTGCCGTGGCCGTGCCCGATCTCGCGGATCACCCTTTCGATCATGGCAAAGGTGTTGGGGTAGATCAGATCCCAGGTGGATTCGAGGTACGGCCTTTCCCAGTCGTGTTGCCAGCGGTCCTGCCTGGCGGCGAGCTGCGCCACCGAAAAATTCATCGATCCCATGTTGAGCGAGGCGACCTCCGGGCGGGCGGCATGGGCAGGCGCCAGCCGTTCCTCCAGCGTCATGCCCAACCCGCCGCCGGTGGTGATGTTTACCACCGCATCGGTCGCCTGCCGGATCCGCGGCAGGAAGCGCATGAACAGATCGGGGTCCTGCCGCGGCTGTCCCGTTTCGGGATCGCGGGCATGCAGATGCAGGATCGCCGCCCCGGCCTCGGCCGCCTCGATGGCCGATGAAGCGATCTCGTCGGCGGTCACCGGCAGATGGGGCGACATTGACGGGGTATGGATTGCCCCGGTCACCGCGCAGGTGATGATCACCTTTCCGCCCTCCGTCCCCGGCGCGTTGGCAGAGCCGTCGCTTGCCATGGCATCCCCCCGTTGCTGTCGCATGTCTGCGCGGTTGTGTGCCCGGCAGAAGTGATATATCGGTATATTGTGATCTTGCATTGCCGGCCTGTCAATCGCTACCGGCCGGCGGGGGTGCCATGACCGCAGGGCTGACCAATGCCGTCCATGACGAATTGCGCCGCTGTCTGTTCAGCGGCCAGTTGCGCGCCGGCGCGGTGCTGCGCCTGCGCGCGCTCGCCGGTCAGTTGGGAACCAGCGTGCAGCCGGTGCGCGACGCGGTGCAGCGGCTGGTGGCGGAAGGCGCGCTCGAACAGGGGTTGAACCGCGAAATCCGCGTCTGCTGCCTGTCGCGGGAAAGCCTGATCGAGCTTTACCGCATCCGTGTGCTGCTCGAGGGCGAAGCCACCGCGATGGCGGCCAACCGTGGACCGGTAGACCTCGCCGCGGCCGAGGCTGCCGTCTTGCGCATGGCCGCAGCCTCGGAATGCAGCGATACCGCTGCCTACAGCGCCGCAAACTTCGATTTTCACTTCGGCATCTATCGCGCGGCAAGGTCGTGGCACCTGATGCCGCTGATCGAATCGCTGTGGCTCCGGATCGGGCCGATGCTGGACATCGGCGCCGAGGGCCGCACCCGTGCCGAAATGCGGATGTTCGAAGGCCAGGACGAACACCACGGCATTCTGGCCGCCCTCGCCCGCAGGGACGCCGAAACGGCCCGTGCGCGGCTGGTCGACGATCTGATGCGCGCGCGGGACTGGTTTCTGCAACATCACCGGTTTGCCCCGCCCGAAACGACGTCCGGCATCCGCCCGCTGACGGCACGCACGATCCCCGGCCCGGCCGGCTCGCAGGGCGCATTCCCGGCATGGAGTACCGTCCGATGAACACGCCCGCGCCCCCTGTTGCAATCGTCGGATGCGGCCTCGTCGGCTCCAGCTGGGCGATCGTCTTTGCCCGCGCCGGCCACCCGGTGCGCCTGTGGGATGCCGACCCGGCACAGCTTCGCCGCGCATTGCAGGCGATCCCCCCGCGGCTTGAGGATCTGCATGCAGCCGGGCTGGGCGATGCGCCCGAAGCGGTGTCTGCGCGCATTGCCGCCGCCCCGTCGCTCGAGGCCGCGCTCGATGGCGCAGCCCATGTGCAGGAGTCGATCACAGAGGATGTCGCTGCCAAGGCCGGCCTGTTTGCCAGGCTTGACACTCTGGCCCCTGCCGATGCGGTGATCGCCTCGTCATCCTCGGCCATTCCGGGAAGCCGGTTTCAGGCCGATCTGGCCGGGCGCGACCGCTGCCTGGTCGCACATCCCGCCAACCCGCCGCATCTGATTCCGCTGGTCGAGATCGTTCCCACGCCCTGGACTTCCGAACGCAGCATCGCCCGGGTACGGCAGATGCTGGAAGCCGCCGGGCAGGCTCCGATCCTGGTGCGCAAGGAGGTTCCGGGCTTCGTGCTCAGCCGCATACAGATCGCGCTGATCAACGAAGCCATATCGCTTGTCGGCCGCGGCGTGGTGGACCCCGACGATCTGGACCGGGTGATGCGACACGGGCTCGGGCTGCGCTGGGCCTTTCTGGGTCCGCTGGCGGTGATGGACCTCAACGGCCCGTCGGGCTTTGCCTCCTATATCGCGCATCTGCAACAGACCTATGCCGAGGTCGGCCGCGACCTGCGCGTTGCCGAGCCCTGGAGCGACGCCGCCATCCGCGAGATCGAGGCCGCGCGCCGGGCCGAGGTGCCGGCCCCTGACGTGCCCGACCGACAGCGCTGGCGCGACCGCCGGCTGATGGCCTTGCGCGCCCATCTGCGGGACGCAGAGCGCGACATCGGTGCCTGATACCGGCCCCGTTTGATCCGTCCGCAAAACACGGACGGCAGGCGGGGGGTGCCGCGGCCTGGTGGCCGCGGCGGTTGTCAGGCGAATTCCGGATAGTAGGCGTTGTCACCCGAAAGGATGCCGGTGAATGCGACGTCGAGATCGCCCGCCATCGGCCCCACGGCGACACTGCCGAACCCTGCGGGCAGCGGAATGCCGGTCAGCCCGCCGCCAAGCTCGGCAAAGCCCGGCAGCCCGTCGGGATCGTCGGCAAACAGCCACTTGGGCGCAGCGACGCCCGCGAACTGGCCCACATGCAGCAGGATACCGAGCGCG
>SKWP01000395.1 GCA_007128865.1 Paracoccaceae bacterium | reverse complement strand
AGCGCCAGGAAATCCACGATGTCGAGGTTCAGCGGCGGAAAGCCGCCGTCGCGGGTGACATCGCTGACGATGCGGCGAACGAAGGGAAACAGCATCCGCGGGCATTCGATCAGCAGGAACGGATGCATCTGCTCGTTCGGCACGTTCTCGATATGGAACACCCCGGCGTATTCGAGTTCCATCAGGAACATCGTTGCCTGATCGGCCTTGTTCTTGGAATGCACCTTGAACTTGGTGATCACCTCGTACTGGTGGTCGGCATCGCGCTTGCGGGCATCGAGGCTGACCTGCACCTGAATGTCCGGCGAGACATTGGTGGCGCTGGAGGGTTTTTGCGCCAGCACATTCTCGAACGACATGTCGCGCACGTACTGGGCGAGGATCTGCAGCTTTACCGGCGTCTGCTGGCCCTGCGGTTGGGGTGTTTGCTGCGGCGCTGCGCCGCCGTTGCCGGTTTCGGCCATGGTCAATTCTCCTGAACGGGATACCCGGATCGCTGGTCTCCTAGCAGGTCATACCGGTGCGCTCAATCCCGTGTCCAGCCAGAACCGCCCCTGCCGGTTTCACCGGGCGCATTGCCGCCCCTGCCCGGGCCGCGTTCATCCGGCCCAAGCTCTTCGAAATCCGCATCGATGATCGGACCGGGGCGCGGCCCGCTGCGCGCATCCGCGGGGTGTGCATGGGGCTGCCGGCGCTGCGCGCGGCGTTCTGCCTCGCGCAGGGCGACCCGCAGCAACAGCACCCGGACCGGTGGCATGAGCAGCGCCAGGCCGATGGCATCGGTCAGAAACCCCGGGGTCAGCAGCAGCGCGCCGGCAAACAGGATCATGGCGCCATGGGCAAGCGGCGCCGTCGGATTCTCGAACCGGTCAAGCGCCGCCTGCAACCGGGCCAGCGTTCGCAGGCCCTGAACCCTGACCAGCCAGGTGCCGAGAATCGCGGTCAGCACGACGATGGCCAGCGTCGGCCAGAGCGTGAGCCAGCCGCCGATCTGGACGAACAGCGCGATCTCGATCAGCGGCACGATCACGAACAGGGCGAAAAGCCACATCGCCAACCTCCGTTACGGGCGGGCAGCAGGTGGACTTGCCCGGATGCAGCCCTTACATAGGAACGAACCGCGTGATACCAACCCGCACTCACGTCCGTGAGGATATGATGGATTCTGCCGTGCTTCAGTTACTTGTCCTGGCCGGGATAGCGATATTCCTGATCCTGCGCCTGCGCAGCGTCCTTGGCACCCGTGAAGGGTTCGAGAAACCGCCGATCGGCAATACCCGGCCCGAGCCGCTGGACGCGCCGCGCCGCGACTTCGAGGTGATCGAGGGCGGGCCCGACAGCGACATCACCGACCATGTCCAGGAGGGCAGCCCGGCGGCCGAGGCTCTGGCCGCCATGAAGGCCGCCGAACCCGGGTTCCATGTCGGCGAATTCCTGCATGGTGCCCGGCAGGCCTACGAGATGATCCTGATGGCCTTCGAGAACGGCGACATGGACGCGCTGGTGCCGCTGCTGTCGCGCGACGTCTACGAAAGCTTCATCGAGGTTGTCGAGATGCGCGAGCGTCAGGGGCTGCGGGTCGAGGCCAGCTTTATCGGGCTTCGGGATGTGGGCATCGTGACCGCCAGCTTTGACCGCGACACCCGCGAGGCCGAAGTCACCGTGCGCTTTGATGCCGAGCTTACCTCGGTGGTGCGCAACAGCGCCGACGAGATCGTCGAAGGCGATCCGAACGAGATCAAGCGCCAGAAGGACGTCTGGACCTTTGCCCGACGCATGGACATGGACGATCCCAACTGGCAGCTTGTCGCCACCGGCGGCTGAGGCGGGGCCATGCATCGGCATGGCCCGACGTTTCGTCGAACCGGGGGGCGCCTTGCGGGGCTGGCGGCTGCAATCGGACTGTCGCTTGCGGTCGCGGCCCCTGCCCCGGCCCTTGAGGCCGAAATCGTCGGTTTCGAGGCGCTGGACGGGTGGGATGGCGATGATCACGCCGCGGCGCTGGAAACATTCCTGACATCCTGTCCCGCGGTCAGCCGGGTCGAGTGGCGGCCGCTTTGTGCCGTTGCCGCGGCCGGGCCCGAGCCGCGGTGGTTCTTCGAGACGTTCTTTCTGCCGGTCCGGATCGCGCCGGATACAGCAGCACTGTTCACCGGGTATTACGAACCCGAACTGCCCGCCGCGCTTGTGCCCGGCGGGCCTTATCGTTTTCCCATCTACCGGGTGCCGCCGGATCTGGTGGCGTCGGTTCCGTATCTGACCCGCGCCGAGATCGACGGCGACAGGGCGCTGGCCGGACGCGGGCTTGAAATCGCCTGGCTGCGCGACCCTGTGGATATCTACCATCTGCAGGTCCAGGGTTCGGGCCGGCTGCGGTTGCCCGATGGCAGGGTGTTGCGACTGGGATTCGGTGCGCAGAACGGCCATCCGCGGCGACCGGTGGCGCAATATCTGGTGGAAGAGGGCGTCATCGCGGCGCATCGCGCATCGGTCGCGGTGATCCGCAACTGGGTGCGCGGCAACCCCGAGGCCGGCTTGCCGGCCCTGTGGCGCGATCCGTCCTATGTGTTCTTTCGGGTGCTTGCCGACCGTGACGCGGGCTCGGGCCCGCTCGGGGCGCTGAACCGGCCGCTGACGGCGGGGCGCTCGGTTGCCGTGGACCCGGCCTTCGTGCCGCTTGGCGCCCCGGTCTGGCTGGAAAAGGACGGCGCCGAACCCTTGCGGCGGCTGGGTGTTGCGCAGGATACCGGCGGCGCCATCCGCGGACCGCAGCGCGCCGACATCTTCATGGGGACCGGCCCCGAAGCCGGTCGTGCGGCCGGGCTGATCCGTGATGGCGGCCGGATGACGGTGCTGATGCCGATCGAGGCAGCCTTCGTGCTTGCGCTGGGCGAATGAAGCCTTGACCCGACCGCGGCCGCCACGAACCCTGCGCCCGGACGAGCGCGACCTCTGGCAGGCGGTGGCGCGCAGCACCACCCCCATGCCCGGACGCCTGCCGCGGGCGCTGGAGCCGAAATCCGGCGATGTCGAAAGCCCCGTTTTGCGGCCTGCCACCGCGGCGCCCGGCAAGGCCGGCGCTGCGCCGCCGCCGCCGCCCGCCCGGTTCCGCATCGGGGAACGGGCCGACAATACGGCCGCGGCGCTGCCCATGCCCGCCGCCCCGGCGCCGCGCATGGATGCACGCGCCCTCGGCAGGCTCAGCCGCGGCAAGCTGGCCCCGGAGGCGCGGCTGGATCTGCATGGTCTGACCCTGGCCGAGGCCCAGCAGGCGCTTGCGCGCTTTGTCCAGGGCTCTCATGCAGCCGGGCGGCGGTTGCTGCTGGTCATCACCGGCAAGGGGCGCGGCGGCGCCGGGTTGCCCGCCGATACCCTGCGCCGCCCCGGCGCCCTGCGCCGCGAGGTGCCGCTCTGGCTGACCCGGGCGCCGCTTTCGGCCATGGTGCTGCAGGTGGTTCCGGCGCACCGAAGGCATGGCGGCGATGGCGCCTGGTATGTCTATCTTTCCCGCCGGCGCTGATCCCGCCAGCGCCGGCAGGCAGCGTTTCAGATCGTCGCGTTGGTGGCGCCACCGTCCAGAAGGATGTTCTGCCCCACGATGAACCCGGCGTGCCGGGAGCAGAGGAACGCACAGGCGGCCCCGAACTCGTCTGCGGTGCCGTAGCGTCCGGCGGGGATGGTTGCCTTGCGCCGGCGGCGGGCCTCGTCGATGTCTATCCCTTCCTTCCGGGCCACGCCGGTGTCCAGCGAATCGGCGCGGTCGGTCGCATGGATGCCAGGAAGCAGGTTGTTGATCGTCACGCCATGCCCGGCAACCTGACGCGCCGTACCGGCGACAAAACCTGTCAATCCGGTGCGTGCCGCGTTCGACAGGCCGAGTGCCGGAATCGGGGCCTTGACCGACTGGCTGGTGATGTTGACGACCCGGCCCCAGCCGCGTTCCATCATCCCCGGCAACACCGCTTGCATCAGCGCGATCGGGGTCAGCATGTTGGCATCCAGGGCAGCAACGAAGTCATCGCGGCTCCAGTCGCTCCAGAGACCCGGCGGCGGACCGCCGGCATTGGTAACCAGAATGTCGAGCGT
>SKWP01000316.1 GCA_007128865.1 Paracoccaceae bacterium | reverse complement strand
TCGATATGGCCTCCGCATCCGGGCTGGAAATGCCCTGCCGGACCGCGCGACTGATCGTGCCCTATGCTCCGGGTGGCGGAACCGACATCATTTTCCGGCGTTTCGCGAATGCCGCAAATGAGGCCGGCGCTTCGCCGGCGCTACAGGTGGTCAACATCGCCGGGCAAAGCGGAATGCGCGGAGCCTGGGAGGTTGTCCGTGCCGATGCCGACGGCTGCAGCCTGCTTGCGCATCATGAGGCGCTGATCACCAATTTCGTGAGCGGCCAGTCGGACCTGAGCTGGGAAGCGTTCGAACCGGCTGCGATCCTTTCCTACACTCCCTACATCCTCGGCGCCAGCAGATCGGCCCCGTTCGACTCCGTATCCGAGTTGATCGACTTGGCAAAAGAGCGTCCCGGCGAAATCTCGGTCGGCGTCGGAATTGCCTCGACAAGCGATTTCCTGACGATGATCCTCGAACACCAGACCGGCATCGAGCTGCGAAACGTTCCCTATGAAGGCACGCGGGACAAGGTGATTGCGCTCCTGACCGAGACGATCGACCTGACGGCGCTGGACGTGCAGTCATCGCTCCAGTACATTGAGGATGGCTCCGTGAGGATCATCGCAACGGCAACGAACGAGCGCGACCCCCTCATCCCGGATGTGCCGACGTTCAGAGAACAGGGCGTCGATCTCGTTTTCGGCCTGAACCGCGGCATTTTCCTCCCCGGAGGAACAAGCCCGGAAATCGTGGCGCACTGGCAGGAAGTCTTTCGCGTCGCGACCGAGGACCCGGGGATCCATGGCGACCTCGAGGCTTTCGGAACCACCGTCCAATATGCGGATGCGGACGCGTTTCGTGACCTGATGACAGCGCAGACGGAGCTGTTGGCCGAAATCGCACGCGAGTTGGGCCTCGTCGACTGACATACCACCCGGGAAAAGCTGATCGACAGCACCCGAAGACAGAAATCGGAGCAGGGAGCGCATAGTGAGGAGAATCAACTCTGACATTGCTATCGCGCTCCTTCTCCTGGCGTTCTGCGCCGTGCTCTTCTACGAGACGTTTCAATTCCGGCAATCGGCGCGCGCAATCGTGTCCTCCAGCCTGTGGCCAAGGCTGATCATCGTATCGCTGGCGGCGCTGTCCCTCGCATATCTGATCCAGTCGATTCTCAGGGCCGTCGGGGGTGAGGAAGAGGTCACCGAAAGAAGCTTCGTTGCCGTCGGACAGTGGCTCCGGCGCAATCAGAATGTGTTCTGGTGCTTCGGTCTGTTCGCAATCTATGTCTCCACCCTGCCTTTCCTTGGAATGCTCATCGGCAGCTTCCTGTTCGTGTTTTCGGCGCTGACGGTCATGGGTCCGAACAATCTCCGCAGCCACGTCACGAACATTGCAATTGCCTTCGTTGCCGTTCTGGGGGTATGGGCGGTCTTTACCTACCTGCTCGGCGTGATGCTTCCGCAGGGCCGAATCCTGCGGATTTACTGACGTTGCCGACCGTGCGCGAAGGAGTCGGATCTTCCGGGTTTCCCGAGTTTTCCGCGGTTCTCGGAGGGCCAGCCGTAATCGCGCAACCATCGCCAGCGCGAACGAAAGCTGGCCGAACGGATCAGGGGCGCGGATTTCTTCGCAGCGGCTTGTCGGAGCAGGATGTGGCCTCACCGCGCAAGCCGAACGCCGGCATGGCTTTCGCCGAGCGCTCCGGACTGCTCGGCCTCTCCGGTCCGGGGAGCAATCGGCCGTCCTGTCAGGCGTCTGGCGAGAAAACGGGCGGCAGTCGCTCCGCTCCCTTGCCCGAACCGACCCTGACAGGCTCCGATCCGTCCCCGGCGACATGCGGCACCGACGGCGCAGCGCGCTCCCGGTCGTTGCAGGTTCGCGGGATCGCCCGCAGCGACAATTCCTCAGTGGCCGATCAAGCAATCGGGATGTGAACACATGCTGCCTGACCACCTCTTCGCCGCAGCGGCCAGCCTGTTCGAGTGGAAGACATTTCTGCTGATGTTTGTCGGGGTCAGCGCCGGCATTCTGGCGGGGGCAATTCCCGGGTTCACGATCGTGATGGGTGTCGTCCTGGTCCTGCCGTTTACCTTCGGACTATCACCCATCGAAGGCCTGGCAACGATGATGGGTGTTCTGGTCGGAGGCCTTTCGGGCGGGCTGATTTCCGGAATCCTTACCGGTATTCCCGGCACGCCGTCTTCGGTGGCCACAACCTTCGATGGCTTCCCCATGGCGCGAAGCGGCCGCCCGGGTTTGGCACTTGGAATTGGTGTGTGGTCGTCCTTCTTCGGTGGCGTCATCGGCGCCATCCTTCTGGCAATCCTCGCCCCACAGCTCTCGCGAATCGGACTTGAGTTTCAGCCATGGGACTTCTTTGCCCTGATCGTCTTCGCGCTGACCATTACCGTCAGTCTTGCCGGCAAGAACATGATCAAGGGCTGTATTTCCGGCCTGCTCGGCCTTCTGGTCGCCACGGTCGGGCAAGACGCAATCAACGGTGTCGAGCGGTTCACCTTCGGAATGGGCCAACTGGCTGGCGGATTCGCGTTCCTGCCGGTCCTCATCGGCCTGTTTGCATTCAGTCAGTTGCTTGGCGACGTCCGTGACCGCGAAAAGGCGCGGGCGCCGATGACGCAATCCGTGGATCCGAAGGCGCTGGTGATCGAGCATGCAAGGGCCATCGTCACGATCCTCAGGGATGGCGTCAACCTTGTCCGCTCGTCTGTCATTGGCGTGTTCATCGGCGTCCTGCCGGCGGCCGGCACCACCGTCTCGAACATCATTGCTTATGACCAGGCCAAGAAGGCGTCACGGACGCCCGAGACCTTCGGAACCGGGAATCCTCAGGGCATCGTTGCATCCGAGGCCGCCAACAACGCAACGATGGCAGGCGCCCTGATCACGATGATGGCATTGGGCATTCCCGGCGACACGGTCACGGCGGTTATGATCGGTGCGTTGATGATCCACAACGTGGTGCCCTCGCCGACATTCTTCCTGGAGGCGCCGGTGCTGGCCTACAGCATTATCGGCTCGTTCTTCGTATGCCACTTCATCATGCTCTTCATCCAGGCCTTTTGCCTGCGGGGCTTTGTCCGCGTCACACGTGTTGCGATGTATCGACTTGTCGCCGTTGTCCTCGTTTATTGCGCCATCGGCGTCTTCGCCCTGAACAACATCGTGTCCGACCTTTGGGTGCTGTTCGGCTTCGGTGTGCTCGGTTTCGCAATGCGGTCGTTCGGGTTTCCGCTTGCGCCGATGATCCTGGGCGTCGTTCTGGGACCGATCGGCGAGCTGTATCTTGCGCGCTGCCTTTCGCTCAGCTCGGATCTCACGCTCTTCGTGACAAGGCCGTGGTCGCTGTTCTTCGTAATTCTGGCCGTGTTTTCCATTGCCTTCCCATGGTATCAGGCGAGCCGGGGCAGAAGGCGTTGGACGCTGGTGTTCATGCCGGCGCTCGGGGTCTGCCTTTCCCTTCCGCTGGTCATGATGGGTGGGGATGTCCGCCCCCTGATCGGCAGCGGGCTGTTTCTGTTGAGCCTTTTCGCACTTTGGCGGAATCTGCGAGGCGGTGTGCCGGGGAGCATCTAAAAGGCTGCTGAAATTCCCTTCTCGGGACGCCGGTTGAGGGACATGATTCACCCCTCGGGCGGTTTGCCGGAGGGGATGGGATGCGGGGCGCGGACGAGACGAGCGGGTCGCTGTTCAGCTATGTCGACATCGAGGCGCGGATCCCGGCGCGGCATCCGCTGCGGCTGATCCGTCGGGTCGTGAACGATGCGCTGGCCAGCCTCGATGCCGAGTTCGAGGCGCTCTACGCCCCGGAAGGCCGCCCCTCGATCCCGCCCGAGCGGCTGATCCGGGCGAGCCCGTTGCAGATCCTGTTCTCTGTGCGCTCGGAACGGCAGTTGATGGAGCAAATGGATTACAATCTGGTGTTCCGCTGGTTCGTGGGGCTGGGGATCGACGACGCCGTGTGGGGGCTCTGATGATGTGACCGCCCCCCGACGGCATCGATGTGCCAAGGTGGGTCTGCTAGGATCCACAGAGGGGAGCGGTCATGTCGGAGATTATCACGGTCGGGCTCGACCTGGCGAAGAAT